>NZ_BAABLN010000022.1:0-70545 GCF_039544365.1 Kocuria gwangalliensis
TCCTCGCGCTGCGTCACCAAATCACTGACCTCCAAGCCAACCTCATCGACCTCGCCCGCCGCAGAGGACTCCTCCAGCAACGAACCAAGACCAACGCCGTCTACCTCAGCCGACGCAAGATGGGATCACCGAAGCGGGCAAAACCAGATGAGTCAACGACTCAATCCACGCGGGCATCTTGACATGAGTCAACAGGCTGACCACTGCGGCACAGCAACGGGCCCCCATCCGAGGATGGGGGCCCGTTGGTCGGCTCGAAGCCGGCCTGCTGTATTGCTCGAAAGGACCTTACTTGGCCTTCTCGATGATCTCCACGATGCGCCAGTTCTTGCTGGCGGACAGCGGACGGGTCTCGGCGATCCGGACAAGGTCACCGATACCGGCGGCGTTCTCCTCGTCGTGAGCCTTGACGCGCTTGGACTTACGCATGACCTTGCCGTAGAGGGCGTGCTTCACACGATCCTCGACCTGCACGACCACGGTCTTGTCCATCTTGTCGGAGACTACGTAGCCGCGACGGGTCTTACGGTCACCGCGCTCGGCGGTGGCCTCGTTGTTAACCTGCTCGCTCACTTGGCATCATCCTCAGACTTGGCGGCCTTCTTGCTTGCCTTGGCTGCCTTCTTGTCGGTCTCTACAGCAGTCGCCTCGACCTCTTCGCGGATGCCCAGCTCGCGCTCACGGAGCACGGTGTAGATGCGGGCGATGTCACGCTTGACGGACTTCAGGCGACCGTTGCTCTCGAGCTGACCGGTTGCGGACTGGAAGCGCAGATTGAACAGCTCTTCCTTGGACTTGCGCAACTGCTCGGTCAGAGCACCGTTGTCGAGTGCCGCGAGGTTTTCCATGTTCAGATCCTTAGATCCAATAGCCATTGATCATTCACCACCTTCGCGACGCACGATACGTGCCTTCATCGGGAGCTTGTGGATTGCCAAACGAAGCGCCTCGCGGGCGACTTCCTCGGTCACACCGGAGATCTCGAACATGATGCGTCCGGGCTTGACGTTGGCGACCCACCATTCGGGCGAACCCTTACCGGAACCCATGCGGGTTTCGGCAGGCTTCTTGNTTGCGATACGCGCGGCTTCGATCTGACGGTTGGTGACATAGGCCGGGCTCAATGCCTGGATGCCCCACTCGCCGAACGATACCTGGGTTCCGCCCTTGGCCTGACCCCGTCGCTTGGGGTGGTGCTGCTTGCGGAACTTCACACGACGTGGGATAAGCATTACTTACCACCCTCTGCGTTGGACGCCTCCGCAGCGTTGTTCTGCTGCGGGGCTGCGGCGGAGTCGTTACGCTCACGGCGTCCGCCACGGTCGTTACGGTCATTGCCACCACGACGACGACGCTCGCCGCCACCGGCACCACCGGCGCCACCGCGACGGTCGTTGCGTCCGCGCGAAGACGGAGCAGCGGCCTGCTGTGCTGCCAGTTCCTTGGAGGTCAGGTCGCCCTTGTAGATCCAGACTTTCACGCCAATGCGGCCGAAGGTGGTCTTTGCCTCGAAGAAGCCGTAGTCGATGTTCGCGCGCAGGGTGTGCAGGGGCACACGGCCTTCGCGGTAGAACTCCGAGCGTGACATTTCAGCACCACCGAGGCGGCCGGCGCACTGGATACGAATACCCTTGGCGCCCGCACGCTGTGCGGACTGAATGGCCTTCTTCATGGCGCGGCGGAAAGCCACGCGAGAAGCGAGCTGCTCGGCGACACCCTGAGCGACCAACTGCGCGTCGATCTCGGGGTTCTTGACTTCCAGGATGTTCAGCTGGATCTGCTTGCCGGTCAGCTTCTCGAGCTCACCGCGAATGCGGTCAGCTTCGGCGCCGCGGCGGCCGATCACGATACCCGGGCGAGCGGTGTGGATGTCCACACGCACACGGTCACGGGTACGTTCGATCTCGACCTTGGAGATACCTGCCCGCTCCATGCCCTTGGACATCAGCTCGCGGATCTTCACATCCTCGCGGATGTAGTCCTTGTAGCGCTGACCCGGCTGGTTGGAGTCGGCGTACCAGTGCGAGATGTGGTCGGTGGTGATACCCAGACGGAATCCGTTGGGGTTAATTTTCTGTCCCACTTAGCGGACCTCCTCCTTCTCCGGGGTCGCCACGACCACGGTCACGTGGCTCGTGCGCTTGTTGATGCGGTACGCACGGCCCTGGGCGCGCGGCTGGAACCGCTTCATGGTGGGTCCCTCATCCACGTAAGCAGCGGAGACAACGAGGTCTTCCTGCTTGAACGCGAGGCCATCACGCTCGGCCGTCTGCCGGGCGTTGGCCACGGCGGATTCGAGAACCTTGAACACCGGCTCGGAAGCTGCCTGGGGGGCAAACTTCAGAATCGCCAATGCCTCATTCGCCTGCTGGCCACGAATCAGGTTGACGACGCGCCGGGCCTTCATAGGCGTCACGCGGATATAGCGCGCAGATGCCTTGGCTTCCATTGCTTTCCTTCTCTCGTCTTGTCGAAGAAGTGCTACGTGCTAACCCGTAGGTCAGCGACGCTTGCCCTTCTTGTCGTCCTTCACATGGCCGCGGAACGTGCGGGTGGGAGCGAATTCGCCGAGCTTGTGCCCGACCATCGACTCCGTGATGAACACCGGGATGTGCTTGCGTCCGTCGTGCACGGCAATCGTGTGTCCGAGCATGTCGGGCACGATCATCGAGCGGCGGGACCACGTCTTGATGACGTTCTTGGTACCCTTCTCGTTCTCCTTGGCGACCTTCAGGTAGAGGTGCTGATCAACGAAAGGGCCCTTCTTGAGGCTGCGTGGCATTAGTCAGGCTCCTTAGCGCTTGTTCTTGCCGGTACGACGACGACGGACGATGAGCTTGTCGCTTTCCTTGTTGGGGCGACGGGTGCGTCCCTCGGGCTTGCCGTTCGGGTTGACCGGGTGGCGTCCACCGGAGGTCTTGCCCTCACCACCACCGTGCGGGTGGTCAACGGGGTTCATGACGACACCGCGGACGGTCGGGCGGATGCCCTTCCAGCGGTTACGTCCGGCCTTGCCCCAGTTGATGTTGGACTGCTCGGCGTTGCCGACCTCGCCCACGGTTGCGCGGCAGCGAACGTCGACGTTGCGGATTTCACCGGAGGGCAGACGGAGTTGGCCGTACTTGCCTTCCTTGGCGACGAGCTGCACGGACGCACCGGCCGAACGGGCCAGCTTGGCACCGCCGCCCGGACGCAGCTCCACGGCGTGGAGCACGGTGCCCACGGGGATGTTGCGCAGCGGCAGGTTGTTACCGGGCTTGATATCGGCGGACGGACCGGACTCGACAACATCGCCCTGCTTGAGCTTGTTGGGGGCCACGATGTAGCGCTTGGTGCCGTCGACGTAATGCAGCAGCGCAATGCGCGCCGTGCGGTTGGGGTCGTACTCGATGTGAGCGACCTTGGCGTCGACGCCGTCCTTGTCGTGACGACGGAAGTCGATGACACGGTACTGGCGCTTGTGCCCACCGCCCTTGTGACGGGTGGTGATACGACCGGTGTTGTTGCGACCGCCCTTCTTGGGCAGCGGACGCACCAGCGACTTTTCGGGCGTATTACGCGTGATTTCTACGAAGTCGGCAACCGACGAGCCACGACGGCCCGGGGTTGTCGGCTTGTGCTTACGGATAGCCATAATTGATATTCCTCGTTAAAGTGGTCTCCGCTCAGGCGAGCGGACCGCCGAAGATGTCGATGGAACCTTCCCGAAGGGACACGATGGCACGCTTGGTGGCCTTACGCTGTCCCCAGCCGAAGCGAGTGCGCTTGCGCTTACCGGGACGATTGAGGGTGTTGACGGACTCGACCTTGACGCCGAAGATCGTCTCCACGGCGTACTTGATTTCGGTCTTGTTGGCCGAGGGGGCCACCTGGAAGGTGTACTTACCCTCGTCGATCAGTCCGTAGGACTTCTCGGAGACGACCGGGCGAATGATCACATCGCGCGGGTCCTTGTTGTAGATCGCGCTCACTTGGCGTCCTCCTGGTTCTTACCCGTAGCGGACGCAGCAGCAACGAACGACTCGTAAGCGGCCTTGGTGAAGATCACGTCGTCCGAGACGAGCACGTCGTACGTGTTGAGCTGGTCTGCGTACACGGCGTGCGTGTTGACCAGGTTGCGCACGGACAATGCAGTGACATCATCACGGCGGTCCAGAACAACCAGCACGTTCTTGCGCTCGGTGATCGAACGCAGTGCAACCTTGGCGGCCTTGGTGGACGGCTCAGCGCCGGTCACCAGATCGGCAACCACGTGGATGCGGTTGTTGCGAGCCCGGTCCGAGAGGGCACCGCGCAGGGCGGCTGCCTTCATCTTCTTGGGCGTGCGCTGCGAGTAGTCACGCGGAGTCGGACCGTGGACAACGCCACCGCCGGTCATGTGAGGTGCGCGGATGGAACCCTGACGGGCGCGACCCGTGCCCTTCTGCTTGAACGGCTTGCGACCTGCGCCGGAAACTTCGGCGCGGGTCTTGGTCTTGTGCGTGCCCTGGCGTGCTGCGGCCAACTGAGCGACGACGACCTGGTGAAGCAGTGCCACGTTGGTCTGCGCGTCGAA
This sequence comes from Kocuria gwangalliensis, assembly GCF_039544365.1. Taxonomy (NCBI): domain Bacteria; kingdom Bacillati; phylum Actinomycetota; class Actinomycetes; order Micrococcales; family Micrococcaceae; genus Kocuria; species Kocuria gwangalliensis. Next base: position 4,556 of record NZ_BAABLN010000022.1, read on the forward strand.
GATCTCAGCGGGCAGCTCGACGTTTACGGTTTCAGTTGCCATGGCTTATCAGGCTCCCTTCACTGCGGTTCGGACGAGGACGACCGATCCCTTGGGGCCCGGCAGGGCGCCCTTGATGAGCAGCAGGGAGTTGTCGGCGTCGACAGCGTGAACGGTCAGGTTCATGGTGGTGTGACGGACGTTGCCCATCCGGCCGGCCATCTTCATGCCCTTGAAAACACGTGCGGGGTAAGACGCGCCGCCGATGGATCCCGGCTTGCGGTGGTTCTTGTGTGCACCGTGGGAGGCGCCGACGCCGGAGAAGCCGTGACGCTTCATAACACCGGCGGTGCCCTTGCCCTTGGTGGTGCCGACGACATCGACCTTGGTCCCGGCGTCGAAAATTTCGACGGACAGTTCCTGGCCGAGCTCGTAGTCAGCGGAATCGGAAGTACGAAGTTCGACGACGTGGCGGCGCGGGGTTACTCCGGCGGCGGCGAAGTGGCCAGCCAGCGGCTTAGAAACCTTGCGGGGATCGATCGCACCGAAGCCGATCTGAACGGCGTTGTAACCGTCGTTGTCCTCGTTGCGCAGCTGCGTCACGACGTTGGAGTCGGCCTTGACCACGGTCACCGGCACGAACTTCCCGTTCTCGTCCCAGACCTGGGTCATGCCGAGCTTGGTGCCCAGCAGGCCCTTAACCTGGCGTTCGAAAGTGGTAGTCATTGGGGTGCGATCCTTTTTACAGCTTGATTTCGATGTTCACGTCAGCCGGCAGGTCGAGACGCATGAGCGAGTCGACAGCCTTGGGCGTGGGGTCGATGATGTCGATCAGCCGCTTGTGTGTGCGCATTTCGAAGTGCTCACGGCTGTCCTTGTACTTGTGCGGCGAGCGGATCACGCAGTAGACGTTCTTCTCCGTGGGCAGCGGGACGGGTCCCACCACCGTGGCGCCTGCGCGCGTAACCGTCTCAACGATTTTCCGGGCCGAGACGTCAATGACCTCGTGGTCATAGGACTTCAGCCGGATGCGGATTTTTTGTCCCGCCATGGCGTCGTGACTCTCTTTCTTCAAGTACTTCCCTGTGTGGAGCGTCAGCTCCTTGTGTTCGGCGTTTTTAACGCCACTTCACACAGACTGAATCCGGTGTAACCGGGTTCCTCACCCTGCTGAAGCACCGACACCCGAACTCGGGCGTGTCGCATAAAACGCAAACACGAGTTCGCACAAATAATTTCTATGGTGCCGGTTGGATGGTTGTTCACGTGGTCCCATGGAAACCATGGCTCGTTGCGGCTGCTTCGGTGTTCCGGTTCGCCCGACGCGGTCGGGACCTTTCTACGGGCACACGCCGACACGTGAACAACAGCGACCATTCTGCCAGAAATTTGCACACCTTTGCAAATGCGGGGCGCTCTTGCGTTGCCGAGCGGCCCGAAAGGCCTGCCGACGCCGTGTGGTTGGCTCGGCGCGGCGTCGTCGTAGCGTCGGTGCGGGAACGCGTAAGACCCCGCCGGTACGGAACTGGCGGGGTCTTACGTGGCATGCCGGACTAGCCGGCGATCAGCCGAGTAACCGAATGATTACTTGTTGATCTTGGTCACCTTACCGGAACCAACGGTGCGGCCACCCTCACGGATAGCGAAGCCGAGGCCCTCCTCCATGGCGATGGGCTGGATCAGCTCAACGCTCATTTCGGTGTTGTCGCCGGGCATGACCATCTCGGTGCCCTCGGGCAGCGTGATGACGCCGGTGACGTCGGTGGTGCGGAAGTAGAACTGCGGACGGTAGTTCGAGTAGAACGGGTTGTGACGCCCGCCCTCTTCCTTGGACAGGATGTAGACGTTTGCCTCGAAGTCGGTGTGCGGGGTGATGGAACCCGGCTTGCACACGACCTGGCCACGCTCGACATCGTCGCGCTTGAGGCCACGCAGCAGCAGACCACAGTTCTCGCCCGCGAGGGCTTCGTCCATCTGCTTGTGGAACATCTCGATACCGGTCACGGTGGTCTTCTGGATCGGGCGGATGCCGACGATCTCGATTTCCGAGTTGATCGGCAGGGTCCCACGCTCGGCACGGCCGGTCACCACGGTGCCACGACCGGTGATCGTGAAGACGTCCTCAACGGGCATCAGGAACGGCTTGTCGGTGTCGCGCACCGGCTCGGGGACGTTCTCGTCCACGGCCTCCATGAGCTCCTCGACGGACTTGACCCACTGGGCGTCGCCCTCGAGAGCCTTCAGAGCGGACACGCGCACCACGGGTGCGTTGTCGCCGTCGAAGCCCTGGTCGGACAGCAGTTCACGAACTTCCATCTCGACGAGGTCCAACAGTTCCTCGTCGTCGACCATGTCGGACTTGTTCAGCGCGACCAACAGGTAGGGAACGCCCACCTGGCGGGCGAGCAGAACGTGCTCGCGGGTCTGAGCCATGGGGCCGTCAGTAGCGGCAACCACGAGGATTGCGCCGTCCATCTGAGCAGCACCGGTGATCATGTTCTTCACGTAGTCCGCGTGACCGGGGGCGTCAACGTGTGCGTAGTGACGCTTCTCGGTCTGGTACTCGATGTGAGAGATGTTGATGGTGATGCCGCGCTGCTTCTCCTCCGGAGCGGAGTCGATGGCACCGAAGTCGCGCTGCTCGTTGATGTCCGGGTACTTGTCAGCAAGCACCTTGGAGATAGCAGCGGTGAGCGTGGTCTTGCCGTGGTCAACGTGGCCGATGGTGCCGATGTTGAGGTGCGGCTTGGTGCGCTCGAACTTGGCCTTCGCCATGATGTGTTCCTCCTAGAACATTGAGGTGAGACTTACTCGACTGCTCCGAAGACTCGGAGCCTACTATCACAGCGCAGGGCACTGCTGCAGTCGAAACCTGTGCAAGTCTACTTTGGCTTTAGTGGTTTATCGAAATTCGGGGACTGGTCCCCGGTGGGCTTACTCGCCGCGATTCTTCTGGATGATCTCGTCGGCAACAGCCTTCGGAACCTCCGAGTAGCTGTCGAACTGCATCGAGTACACGGCGCGACCCTGGGTCTTGGACCGGAGGTCACCGATGTAGCCGAACATTTCGGACAGCGGCACGAGGGCCTTCACCAGCTTGACGCCGGTGACGTCCTCCATGGACTGGATCTGACCGCGACGGGAGTTCAGGTCGCCGATCACGTCGCCCATGTACTCCTCGGGGGTGCGAACCTCCACGGACATCAGCGGCTCCAGGAGCACAGGGTTGGCGCGACGAACGCCTTCCTTGAACACCATGGAACCGGCGATCTTGAATGCCATTTCGGACGAGTCGACGTCGTGGTAGGCACCGTCGAGCAGGGTGGCCTTCACGCCGACCATGGGGTAGCCGGCGAGAACACCCAACTGCATGGCGTCCTGGATACCGGAATCCACGGAAGGAATGTACTCGCGAGGAACGCGGCCACCGGTCACCTTGTTGGCGAACTCGTAGAGTTCCTCGGAGTCCAGCGGGAGCGGCTCGAAAGCAACCTGCACCTTGGCGAACTGGCCGGACCCACCGGTCTGCTTCTTGTGGGTGTAGTCGACCTTGTCCACGGCCTTCTTGATGGTCTCGCGGTAAGCCACCTGGGGCTTGCCCACATTGGCTTCCACCTTGAATTCGCGCTTCATGCGGTCCACCAGGATGTCCAGGTGGAGCTCGCCCATGCCGCCGATTTCGGTCTGGCCGGTCTCATCGTTGAGGGACACCGTGAAGGTGGGGTCCTCAGCGGAGAGCTTCTGAATCGCGGTCGAGAGCTTTTCCTGGTCGCCCTTGGTCTTGGGCTCGATGGCCACGAAGATCACGGGCTCGGGGAAGCTCATGGACTCCAGCACGATGGGGTTCTGCGCATCGCACAGGGTGTCACCGGTGGTGGTGTCCTTGAGACCGATGGCCGCGTAGATGTGACCGGCGGAGATCTCGTCCACCGGGTTCTCCTTGTTGGAGTGCATCTGGAACAGCTTGCCGATGCGCTCCTTCTTGCCCTTGGTGGAGTTGAGCACCTGCTCGCCGGCCTTGGCCTTACCGGAGTACACGCGAATGTAGGTGAGCTGACCGTAGAACGGGTGGGAAGCGACCTTGAACGCCAGCGCGGCGAACGGTGCGTCCGCGTCTGCCGGACGGGTCATGACCTCTTCCTCGTCCTTCACGGAGTGACCCTGCACGGAGAGCACGTCCAACGGAGTGGGGAGGTAATCCACCACTGCGTCGAGCATGGGCTGCACGCCGCGGTTCTTGAACGCGGAACCACACAGCACCGGGTAGGCCTTGGAGTTGATCGTCAGTTCGCGGATACCGTGCTTGATCTCGTCCTGAGTGAGCTCTTCACCGTTGAGGTACTTCTCCATGAGTGCGTCATCGGCTTCGGCCACGGACTCGACCAGCTGGTTGCGGTATTCCTCGGCACGCTCCTGCAGATCCTCGGGGATCTCGCGGATCTCGTACTTGGCGCCCAGGGACACGTCACCCTTGGAGTCGCCTTCCCAGACGAATGCCTTCATGGTGAGCAGGTCGACAACGCCCACGAAGTCGTTCTCGGCGCCGATGGGCAGCTGCAGCACGAGCGGGGTTGCGCCCAGACGGGACTTGATGGTGTCCACGGTGAAGTAGAAGTCCGCACCGAGCTTGTCCATCTTGTTGACAAAGCAGATACGCGGAACTTCGTACTTGTCAGCTTGACGCCACACGGTCTCGGACTGCGGCTCAACACCCTCCTTGCCATCGAAGACGGCCACGGCGCCGTCGAGCACACGCAGGGAGCGCTCGACCTCGACCGTGAAGTCCACGTGACCCGGGGTGTCGATGATGTTGATCTGGTTGTCATGCCAGTAGCACGAGGTCGCGGCGGAGGTAATGGTGATGCCGCGTTCCTGCTCCTGCGCCATCCAGTCCATCGTGGATGCACCGTCGTGCGTCTCGCCGAGCTTGTGGTTGATGCCCGTGTAGAACAGGATTCGTTCGGTGGTCGTGGTCTTACCGGCATCGATGTGAGCCATGATGCCGATATTGCGGACCTTGTTCAGGTCGGTAAGCACGTCAAGTGCCACGATGGTTCCCTTCGTAAAGGTTGGTGCCGGGCCCATGGTCGGCCCCGCTGTTCACGGGGCCGACACGACTATCGGATTTTACCAGCGATAGTGGGCGAAGGCCTTGTTGGACTCAGCCATCTTGTGGGTATCCTCGCGGCGCTTGACAGCGGCACCCAGGCCGTTGGAGGCGTCGAGGATCTCGTTCTGGAGACGCTCAGTCATGGTGTTTTCGCGGCGGACCTTGGCGTAGCCAACGAGCCAACGCAGGGACAGCGCGGTGGCGCGGCCTGCCTTGACCTCGACCGGGACCTGGTAGGTGGCGCCACCGACACGACGGGAGCGGACCTCAAGGGCCGGCTTGACGTTGTCGAGGGCCTTCTTCAGGGTGACAACCGGGTCTGCGTTGGTCTTGTTACGAACGCCTTCAAGGGCACCGTAGACAATGCGCTCTGCGGTGGACTTCTTGCCGTCCTGCAGAACCTTGTTGATCAACTGGGTGACGACGGGAGAGCCGTAGACGGGATCTACGACGAGGGGGCGCTTGGGAGCGGGACCTTTACGAGGCATTACTTCTTCTCCTTCTTGGCGCCGTAGCGGGAACGGGCCTGCTGGCGACCCTTGACACCCTGGGTGTCGAGTGCGCCGCGCACGATCTTGTAGCGAACACCCGGCAGGTCCTTCACACGACCGCCGCGCACCAGCACGATGGAGTGTTCCTGCAGGTTGTGTCCCTCACCGGGGATGTACGCGGTAACTTCCACGCCGCCGTTGAGCTTGACACGGGCCACTTTACGCAGAGCCGAGTTCGGCTTCTTGGGGGTGGTGGTGAACACACGGGTGCACACGCCGCGCTTCATGGGGTTGCCCTTGAGCGCGGGGGCTTTGGTCTTGATGACCTTGGACGTCCGGCCCTTACGGACCAGCTGCTGAATAGTTGGCACAGTGCCTCCTGTTTGGGCAGACCTTGCGTTCATCGGATGAACGGTCTGCTGACTGCGGATTGGTGAGTCACGGAACCAGGCACGACAAAAAATGGCATCTTGGTACAAGGTGCGTACCAATGGACAGGGTCCAATGTGCCATTGAATCGAAAATGCGCGCGCTCGTGACCGAGCAATTCCCGGCCAGTGTAGCAGTTACCGCCCACCGTCGCGAACCGCGGGGTACGGAAGCCGGCCTACCGAGGACAGGAGTTCAGCGACCCGACGCCGCGAGGTCCTGGGAGATGGCGCCCGCGCACGCGAGCAGCTCCGGAATCACCTGGGTCTCGGGGTGATCGGTGTCCACGCCGGGCATCCCCACGCGCATGGAGACGTTGATCGCGGCCACCGTGCGGCCAGTGAGGTCCCTGACCGGAACCGCGGCCGAGCGCAGCCCCACTTCCAGTTCTTGATCCACGACGGCGTAGCCCAGCTCGCGCACACGGTGCAGCTGTTGCGCCAGGGCCACGCGTTCGGTGGTGGTCCGCCGGGTCAGCGGTGACAGCTGCGCGGCGGAGAGGTACTCCCCCAGTTCTTTGTCACCGAGGCCCGCGAGCAGCACTCGACCCATGGAGGTGGCGTAGGCCGGGAAGCGGGTTCCCACGGCAATGGCCACGGTCATGATGCGGTGGGTGGCCACGCGGGCGACGTACACGATGTCCTGCCCGTCGAGCACGGACATGGAGGTGGACTCTTGCAAGGTGTCCGAGAGCCGCTTCAAATGCGGGCTCGCAATCTGCGGCAGCGACAGCGCCGAGAGATACGAGTAGCCCAGTTGTAGCACCTTGGGCGTGAGTTCGAACATCCGCCCATCGGAGCGGACGTAACCCAGTGATTCGAGAGTGAGAAGGAACCGGCGCGCGGTGGCGCGCGTCAAACCCGTGTGACGTGCAACGTCGGAGAGCGTCATGACGGGCTGAGCGGCGTCGAAAGCGGCAATCACGGACAGTCCGCGCGCGAGCGACTGAACGTACTGGCTCTTGTCGGCAGAGTCTGCTTCAGCGCTCACGGGGGCTCCACATCACACGGGTCGAATACTGGGTTTGCCGAGAGGCGGGGGTGGAACCGGGTCGACTCCACCCCCGCGCCCACGTCAGCCTGCGGGCTTGAGTTCGATGTCGATCAACTCGGCGAGTTCATCAAAACCGATACCGAAGGTCTCTCTCACACGGACGCCGTCCTCCTCGATGAGGAACACGGCCTTGTCCGTGTAGATGCGGGACACGCAACCCACACCGGTCAGCGGCATGTCGCACTCCGCCACCAGCTTGGACTGGCCCTTCTTGGTCTGCAGCGTCATCATAACGAACGTCTGCTTGGCGCCGGTGGCCAGGTCCATGGCACCGCCCACGGCGGGGATGGCGCCGGGTTTGCCGGTGTGCCAGTTGGCCAGGTTGCCCTTCTGGTCCACTTGGAAGGCCCCCAGGACACAGCAGTCCAGGTGACCGCCGCGCATCATTGCGAAAGAATCCGCGTGGTGGAAGTAGGAGCAGCCCTCGGTCTCGACCACGGGAATCTTGCCCGCGTTGATGAGGTCGGGGTCGACCTCGTCGTCCTTGGCCTCCGCGCCCATGCCCAGCATGCCGTTCTCGGTGTGCAGGGTGACGTCGTCCTCGGGGGACAGGTAGTTGGAGACCAGCGTGGGTTGGCCGATGCCCAGGTTGACGTAGGCGCCCGCGGGAATGTCGCGGGCCACAACCTCTGCGAGCTCTTCGGGGCTCAGGGCGTGATCACTGTTCTGCGGGGCGCTCATGCCGCATCGTCCTCTCGCGGGTCTGCCTGCTGGGGAGCTTCGAGCTTGACCACGGTGTCCACGTAGATACCGGGGGTCACCACGACCTCGGGGTCGATCTGACCGCGCTCCACGATCTCGCTCACCTGCACGATGGAGCGCTGGGCGGCGGCCGCCATGATGGGACCGAAGTTGCGGGCGGTCTTGCGGTAGACCAGGTTGCCCGCGGTGTCCGCGGTGTGTGCCTTGGTCAGGGAGAAGTCCGCGTGAATCGGGTATTCGAGCACCTGATGCTTGCCGTCCAGTTCACGCACTTCCTTACCCTCCGCCAACGGGGTGCCGTAGCCGGTGGGAGTGTAGAACGCGCCGATACCCGCACCGGCCGCGCGGATGCGCTCGGCCAGGTTGCCCTGCGGTACGACCTCGAGTTCGATCTCGCCGGCGTGGTACTTCTCGTCGAAGTGCCACGAGTCCGCCTGGCGCGGGAAGGAGCAAATGATCTTCTTCACGCGACCGAGCTGGATGAGCTTGGCCAGTCCCACGTCTCCGTTACCGGCGTTGTTGTTGACCACGGTGAGGTCCTTGGCGCCGTTCTCGATGAGCGCGTCAATGAGCTCAACGGGCTGCCCGGCAACACCGAAGCCACCGATCATCACGCAGGCGCCGTCGTGGATGGGCTCCACGGCCGCGGCCACGCTGTCTGCAATGTTCAGCATGAGCTGTATGCCTTTCTTCGTTTGGTCTGGGGTTGGGTTACTCAGCCCTTGGCGTTCTCGTTCTCGAGCACCACGGCGAGGCCCTGGCCCACGCCGATGCACAGGCTGGCCACGCCCCAGCGTTCACCGGACTCTTCGAGACGGCGCGCCAGGGTGCCGAGTACGCGTGTACCGGAGGCACCGAGCGGGTGGCCGATCGCGATGGCACCGCCCCACGTGTTCACGATGCTCTGGTCCACGCCCCATTGGCGCAGGCACGCGAGCGACTGCGCGGCGAAAGCTTCGTTGAGTTCCACGGCGGCGATGTCGTCCCAGGTGATCCCCGCGCGCTTGAGTGCGAGGTTGGCAGCCTCAACGGGTGCCTCACCGAAGTACTGCGGCTCGTTGGCCGCGGCACCGCGGCCGGCGATGCGGGCAATGGGTGCGATACCCAGCAGGTCCGCGCCCTTCGCACTGCCCAACCACGCGGCGGAGGCGCCGTCATTCATGGGCGATGCATTACCGGCGGTCACAGAGGCGTCCTCACCCGTGCGGAACACGGTGCGCAGGCCGGAGAGGGTCTCCGCGGTGGAATCCGCACGAACCGTCTCGTCGCGGGTGAGTTCCACACCGCGCTTGGTGTTGGGTTTCACGCTCACGGTGAGGTTGTCGTACTTGCCCTCGTCCCAGGCCTTGGCGGCGAGCTGATGCGAATGAGCGGCGAACTCATCCTGATCCTCACGGGAAATGTTGTGCTTTTCGCGCAGCAGCTCGGTGGCCTCGCCCAGCGAGACGGTCCAGGCATCCGGCATTTCGGGGTTGACCAAGCGCCACCCCAGGGTGGTGTTGGCGAGCTTGAGATCCTGCATGGGGAAAGCGCGCTCGGTCTTGGGCAGCACCCAGGGGGCACGGGACATGGATTCCACGCCACCCACGAGCAGCAGGTCACCCTCGCCCACTTCGATCTGACGCGACGCCATCATGGCGGCATCCAGGGAGGAACCGCACAGGCGGTTGATCGTGGATCCGGGAACGGAGGTGGGCAGTCCCGCGAGCAGGGTGGCCATGCGGGCCACGTTGCGGTTTTCTTCGCCGGCGCCGTTCGCATTGCCGAAATAAACCTCGTCGATGGCGGAGGCGTCCAGCTGGGGAGCGCGCTCCACCATGGTCTTGACCACGAGGGCGGCCAGATCATCGGGGCGGTGGCTGGACAACGCACCACCCACCTTGCCGAACGGGGTGCGGACTGCGTCGTACACGTAAGCGTGGTTCATGTGAATCCTCACGGGTTGGGCTCACCCGGTCTCCCGGGGCGACACCGTCTCCGTTGACCGACGACGCCGCGTTGCGTGGGTCCAGAATACCCCAATGTGCGCGCCATGTGAACACTTGTACGCATAGCGAACATACTTAACGCACTGTTGCGCCGCCGAAACGTTGCGCTGCGGGCTACTCCCCCAGCGCCCCTAGATCCGACAGCACCTTTTGGGCGTGCTTGAACGCGTTGTTCGCGGAGGGCACCGACAAGTAAATGGCCGATTGGAGGAGGATCTCCTTGATCTCGTCCGGAGACAGTCCGTTGCCGATGGCCGCGCGCACGTGCATCTCGAACTCTTCCCAGTGCCCGGCCGCGATCAGTGCCGTGAGCACGCACGCACTGCGCATGCGGCGGTCCAGTCCCGGCCGGGTCCAGATCTCACCCCACGCGTAGCGCGTGATGAAGTCCTGGAACTCCTCGGTGAACTCCGTCTTGCCGGCCTCCGCGCGATCCACGTGCGCGTCGGAAAGTACCTCGCGGCGCACGGTCATGCCGTCCTGGTGGGCCTGGGACTGGGTGCGTTCTGAACGATCGGTCATGATGTCCTTTCTGCTCAGCGGTGGGCCGAGATAAATCGGGTGATGTGTTCGGCGGTGGCTTCCGGTGCCTCCGCGGCCAACAGATGAGACGTACCCGCTATCGTTTCGTGGCGGGCGCCCAACTTGTCGGCCAGTGCCTGCACGGTCTCGGGCCCGGTAACGACGTCGCTCGGTCCGGACAGCGCCAGAACGGACACCTTTGTTGCGGGCTGGGTTTCACGCAGGTCGAAGCCGGCCAGCGAGCGGCACGCGGCCGCGTAGCTGCCCCGATCCGCGTTCTGGAGATCGTGCAGCAGGGCGGTGCCGACCTCCGCGTGGTGTGCCAGGAAGTCCGGGGCGAACCACAACTTGGCGGAGTTGATCACCTGCGTGGGCGTTCCTGCCCGGTCCACGAGCTCCGCGCGCTCGTGCCAGCCCTGCGGGTCCGGGAAATAGTCGGTCGTGGCAATCAGTGTCAGAGAGGCCAGCCGGTCCGGGTGATCCGCAAGCAGTTGCTGCCCCACGGCGCCGCCAATGGATGTGCCCACGTAGTGGAAGGGCTCGGAGAAGAGCTGTCCGGCAACCGCATTCAGAACACCCTGAGCGAGTTCCGCCACCGTGAAGTCATGCGTTGGTCCACTCACACCGTGGCCCGGCAGGTCCCAGCCGACCACGTGCGTGTTCCCGGATAACTGCGCCGCCAGACGGCCGTAGAGATGGGTCACTGACGTGCCGATGCCGGGACCCAGCACCACCAGGGATGCGTTATCGGCAAGTTGTTCCGGGTTCGAGAGCTCCACGAGTCCAAGTTCGGGCACGCTCATGAAATCAACCTTTCTCGGTGGTTTTCCACGGCTCTGGCGCACAGGTGCGGTGTGGCTCCCAGGTAGCCGCGGGGATCCAGCAGTTGCCGTAGCCACGCGCCCACGCTGGCCCGTTCCCGCGGGTTCACACCGTCCGGCAACGACGGGGAGTTCTCGCCCTCGATCAGGTCGGTGAGGTGATCCGCGAGCGCCTCGGCGTCGAGGGGATGCTCGCGCACGGCGGCCTGCACCCGCTGTTTGGCTGTGGACCCGTCGGATCCGGCCAGCACCGGCGTCAGAGCGGCACCGAGACGTTCGGCCATCACCCCGGTGCCTGCCTGGCGCAGGTTCTCCGCCATGCGTTGCGAGTTCACCGTCAGACCTTCGGTGAGTTCCGCAGCGTGCGACGCCGCCGCGGTGGCCGCTACCGCGAGGTCGCGCAGTGCGGGCCATTCCGCATGCCACCCGCCGTCCGGGCGCTCGTCCACGGCCGCCGCAGCTCCGGAGTGGACCTGGCTCAGAAGGTGGGGCGCGGCCAACGCCGTGCGCTTGAGCAACACGCTCAACACGGGATTCTGTTTTTGTGGCATCGCGGACGAGACCCCGCGACCCTCGGCGGTGGGTTCGCGCACTTCGCCCACCTCGGGCCGGGACAGCAACAGGACGTCGTTGACCATACGGCCCAGGGCCGCGGTCGTTTCAGCGAGCGCTCCGGCAACTCGCAGAACCGGAACGCGATCGGTGTGCCACACCTGATCCGGTACCGCCAGTGCGAGTTCCTCGGCCCAGTACCCGATGAGGGTGAAAAGCCTGTCAGCGGTCTGCTCGGCGCTTCCCCCCTGATCGCACAGGGCCATACCCGCCGCCAAGGTTCCGGCGGCTCCCCCGTAGGACACGGGAAGGTGGGCGCGATCGAGGACATCGCGCGCGGCGTCGTCGACCCCCGCAAGCCACGACGCCGCCTTGAGGCCGAAGGACATGGGCAGCGCGTGCTGGGTGAGGGTGCGCCCGACCATCACGGTGTCCGCGTGCGTCCGCACCAGCTCCGCGAGGGCGTCACCCGTGCGGGTCAGATCCGACACCAGGCTGTCCCGGGCGGCCTTCAGCACCAGCGCGAGCGCGGTGTCCATGACGTCCTGACTCGTGAGCGATGCGTGCACCGCGCCGACCGGAGATCCGTGTATTTCGGTGACCGCCGCGCGGTAGTCGGCAAGCAAGGGAATCACCGGATTTCCGCCGCCCTCGGAAGCAACCGCCAACCGGTTCAACGCAGCCTCAGCCACGTCGACATGGTCCACGGCGTCACGAGCAATCTCAGCGATGCGTTCCGGAACCAGCCCCAGACGCGACTGGGCCGTGACCCACGCGGCCTCCGTGAGGAGGATCGCGCGGGCCACGGCACGGTCGTCGAGCAGCTCGGCTGCCCGGTGGCTTCCCGGTGTGAGAAGACCCGTGATGGTCATTCAAGCCCCGGGTAGGCCAGGAACAAGGTCTCGCCGTCACCCTGCAGGTGCACGTCGAAACGCAACGAGCCGTCCGCTTCGCGGGTGGCCACCAGGGTGGCGCGCTCGCTGTCCGACAGGCCCGACAGCAGCGGGTCGCTGGCGAGCGCCTCGGTGTCCTCGGGCAGGTAAATGCGCGTGAACAGCCGATTGAGCAGGCCGCGGGCGAACACGGTCAGGCAGATGAACGGTGCCTTGCCGGCCTCGGTGGGGCCGGGGTTGACCGTGGTGAAGGTGTAGTGGCCCTCGTTGTCCACGGCCACGCGACCAAAACCGGTGAACGTGTAACCGTCGCGGACCAGCGAGCCGGTCTCCTGGGAGACGTTGCCGTCCTCGTCCGCCTGCCAGATCTCGAGCATGGAATCCGGCACGGGAACGCCGTGGCCGTCGTAGACGGTGCCGTGCAGGCGCACGGCACCGGGACGGGATCGGTCCACCAGATTCTCACCGTTCTCGTACGGCAGTGCGTACCCGTAGAACGGGCCAATGGTTTGGCCCGGGGTGGGTACCAGGCGTTGGGTGTTCTCAGACATTGCTGTCGTCCTCCGTCCAGGTCCGGTTGGAACCGCTCAACACGATGTCCCACTTGTAGCCCAGCAGCCACTCGTGCTCGGACACGTTGTGGTCGTAGTCGGCCACGAGGCGATCACGGGCCTCGGTGTCCACGATCGACTGATAAATGGGATCCAACGCGAACAGTGGATCGCCCGGGAAGTACATCTGGGTGATCATGCGCTGGGTGAAGTCCGTACCGAACAGCGAGAAATGCACGTGCGCCGGACGCCATGCGTTCTGGTGGTTCTTCCACGGATACGGTCCGGGCTTGATCGTCACGAACGAATAGGACCCGTCGTCACCGGTGAGGCAACGGCCCACGCCCGTGAAATTCGGGTCGATGGGTGCGGGGTGCTGATCGCGCTTGTGGATGTAACGACCGGCCGCGTTGGCCTGCCAGATCTCCACGAGCTGATTGCGCACGGGGCGGCCGGCACCGTCCAGCACGCGACCGTTGATGCGGATGCGCTCACCGATCGGTTCGCCTCCGTCCTGAATGGTCAAGTCCGACTCGAGCTTGTGCACGTCACGCTCGCCGAAGGCCGGAGCGTAGAGCTCAATGGTCTCCGGATCCGTGTGGCGCAGGTCCTTGGTCGGGTGGCGCAGGATCGAGCTGCGGTAAGGCGCGTAGTCAAGCCGTGGCTGGGTTTCCGTGCGACCGGATTCCTCGTACTGCTTGGTGATCTCGGCCATCTCGTTGTCGAGCTGGTCCTGGCTGTCAGCGGCGTCGTCGGCGCCCTTGGCCGTGAGTGGTTCGAAGGTGTCTTCTGGATTCTCAGCTGCCATGATTCATCTCCTTAGAGGACAGAGCTGCGGTGGGTAGTGCGTGGCTCATTGATCCGGCCAACCGGTGTAGCACTCGGCGAAGTAGGCGGAACCGCGGTCGGATCCGGTGATGGACGCGAACTCGCCGCGGCGACGCTTCTGGTTGAACGGGTTCTCGCCGGGCTGGATGTGCATGAGGTTGGTGGCCCAGTACGAGAAGTTCTGAGCCTTCCAAATGCGTTCCAGGGCCTTGGCCGAATACTCCGCCAGACCGCTGTCATCACCCTTGTCGAAGAAGTCGATGATGGCCGGGGCCAACACGCGGACATCGCAGAACGCCAGGTTGAGGCCCTTGGCACCGGTGGGCGGAACCGTGTGGCCGGCGTCCCCGACCAGGAACATGTTCCCGTAACGCAGCGGTTCACAAACATAGGAACGGAACGGCAGGACGGTCTTGTCGAAAATCTTGCCGCGCTGCAACTGCAGACCGTCCGGACCGTCGATGCGACGTTGCAACTCCGCCCAGATGCGCTCATCGTCCCAGTCCGCCACATTTTCATTGGGGTCGCACTGGAAATACATGCGCTGGACCGTGTCACTGCGCTGGGAGATCAGGGCAAAACCGTGCTCCGAGTTCGCGTAAATCAACTCGGGCGCGGAGGCCGGGGCCTCGCACAGGATGCCGAACCACGCGAACGGGTACTCGATGAAGTTGTCCGTGCGAACCTCCGCCGGGATCTGACGTTTGGAAATGCCCTTGGAGCCATCCGCGCCGACCAGGATGCCGCAGCGGATCTCGAGCGCTTCGCCCTCGGCCGTAGTGCTCAGGATCTTGGGCTGCTCTGAGGTGAGGTCGCTGATCTGGGTGTCGGTGACCTCGTAACGGACGTCGCCGCCGTCGCGCTTTCGCGCCGCGGCAAGATCGACGAACACCTCGTTCTGCGGGTAGAGCCACACGGACTCGCCCACGAGTTTCTGGAAATCGATGCGATGGCTGACACCTTCGAAACGCAAGGTAGTGCCTTCGTGCTCGTGACCTTCGGTCAGTACCCGACCGTCCACTCCGGATTCCGCCAACATCCTGACGGTGCCGGCCTCAAGAATGCCGGCGCGGTGGGTACTGGCGATCTCGTCGTGGGAGCGGACCTCCACCACAACGTTGTCGATACCCGCCTTGTACAGCAGGTGGGAGAGCATCAGTCCGGCGGGGCCTGCACCCACGATCCCCACCTGGGTCTCCACAATTGTTCGCTCTTTGACCATGTGTCCTCCTTGCGCACGTGTGACTCACATTATGCTGGGCGGCCATGGCCCGCATCACAGTTGTTCCGTTCAATGGAAACCTGCGGAGGTATGACCACCGAAGACCTCCTTCAGCGCCGGGACATCGAAACAACTGATTGACGTTGTTAGAGGGCGCCCAGGGCGCGAGAAATTCCATGCGAGGCAACCCGTAGGGTTTGTACAATGCCGGGCACCTCTGCGGCAGCCATGTCCTCCAGCGCCATGACCACGCCCAGGGCCACCGGGCGGTGAGCCTGCGGGACCCGAACCGGAACCGAAATACCGCCGGTACCCTCGTCGATTCGACCACGTTGCAGGGCATAGCCGCGCTGGGCGAAACGCCGCAGGTCGCTCATCAGGCGCTCAGCGGGGATCCCCTCGGGGAAGCTGCTGTCCCGCACTCGTTCGCAATACTCTCTGACAAATGATTCGGGGTACTGGGACAGTAGAACCAGTCCCGCCGCTGACTGGTGGAGGGGTAATCGACCGGCCACGTTGGAGCGCAGCGGCACATCCGATTTCTTGCCGAGGATGCGTTCGGCGAACAGGACATCGTCGCCTTCCACCACGCCCACGTGTACGTGCTGACGCAGCACCGCGTGCACGTCCGACATGAACGGAATGGCCACGGACGCTAAATCTTCCGCCAGTGCGGCCCTTGAGGCCAATTCCCACAATCGGGTTCCCACCCGGTAGCCCTGGCCGCCGGTGGGCTCGATCCACCCGATCTGTTTCATGTCGGCCACCAACCGATGCGCGGTGGACGTGGGGAGTCGGGCGGAACGGGCAATGTCCCTGAGCTGGAGCACCGGGGTGTCGGAACCGAACGCGGCCAGGATCCGTTCCACGCGGGCGAGGACCGAATCCCCCGACGTCGAATTTGCCACCTCAGCCTCCTCCCCTGCCACAGCCATCGATACGACCACCGGCATGCATTGTTCTCAGCGTAGTCTCCCGGGGAACGCCGAAGGCCGGCCCCCACACGTGCGGGGGCCGGCCTTCGGTCGGACGGCTACGGCAGCTCAGCTACCGAAGCAAACGATCAGTTGGTGCCGAAGTCGTAGTCATCCAACGGGATGGCCTGGAACTCCGAACCCAACGCACCCGAGTTCTCTTCGGCGTAGCTGAAGTCAGCGAACGCGGAAGGATCGGTGAACATGGAAGCCTTGGCCTCCTCGGTGGGTTCGACGTCCACGTTGTTGTAACGTGCCAGGCCGGTGCCGGCCGGGATGAGCTTACCGATGATCACGTTCTCCTTCAGACCCAGCAGCGGATCCGACTTACCTTCCATGGCCGCCTGCGTCAGGACGCGGGTGGTTTCCTGGAAGGACGCGGCGGACAGCCACGAGTCGGTTGCCAGCGAAGCCTTGGTGATACCCATCAGCTCCGGACGGCCCGCAGCGGGACGCTTACCCTCGGACACCGCACCGCGGTTGGCCTCGAGGAAGCGCACACTGTCCACCAATTCACCCGGCAGCAACGCGGTGTCGCCGGACTCGATGATGGTCACGCGACGCAGCATCTGGCGGACGATGACCTCCACGTGCTTGTCGTGGATGCCCACACCCTGGGAGCGGTACACGCGCTGAACCTCGTCCACCAGGTGCTTCTGAGCCTCACGGGGACCGCGAATACGCAGCACCTCCTTGGGATCGACCGCACCGGTCACGAGCTGCTGACCGACCACCACTGAATCGCCATCGTGCACGAGCAGCTTGGCGCGGCGCAGCACCGGGTAGGCAAATTCCTCGTCGCCGTTGTCCGGGACAATGACGATCTTAAGGGACTTGTCGGTGTCCTCGATGCGCACGCGGCCTGCCACCTCGGAGATCGGGGCGACACCCTTGGGGGTACGCGCCTCGAAGAGCTCCTGAATACGAGGCAGACCCTGGGTGATGTCACCGTCCGAGGACGCAACACCGCCGGTGTGGAAGGTACGCATGGTCAGCTGAGTACCGGGCTCACCGATGGACTGCGCAGCCACGATGCCCACGGCCTCTCCGATGTCCACCAACTGGTTGGTGGCCAGGGAGCGACCGTAGCAAGCGGCACACACACCCACGGCGGATTCACACGTGAGCACGGAGCGCACACGAACCTCGTCGATCCCGGCGGTGAACAGCTTGTTGATCAGGGCGTCGGACATGTCCTGCCCTGCATCGGCCACGATCTCGCCGTTCGCATCGACCACGTCGGTGGCGAGCACACGTCCGTGCACGGTGTTCTCGACATCCTCGTGCAACGAACGCACGCCGGACTCATCGACATCCGACACGGGCAGCACCAGACCGCGACGGGTCTGGCAGTCGGCCTCGCGAACAATGACGTCCTGGGAGACGTCCACCAGACGGCGGGTCAGGTAACCCGAGTTGGCGGTACGCAATGCGGTATCGGCCAGGCCCTTACGAGCACCGTGGGTGGCGATGAAGTACTCCAGCACCGACAGGCCCTCGCGGTAGGAGGACTTGATCGGGCGGGGCATGATCTCGCCCTTGGGGTTGGCCACCAGGCCACGGATACCCGCGATCTGACGAACCTGCATCCAGTTACCACGCGCACCGGAGGACACCATGCGGTTAATGGTGTTGCTCGCGGTCAGGTTCTTACGCATGGCCTCGGCGACCTCGTCGGTTGCCTTGGACCAGATGTCGATCAATTCGGAACGGCGCTCGTCGTCGTCGATCAGGCCCTTGTCGTACTGGCCCTGGATCTTCGCGGCCTGCGCCTCGTAACCCTCCATGATGGCGGGCTTCTCCGGCGGAGTCGCGATATCCGAGATGGCCACGGTGACACCCGAGCGGGATGCCCAGTGGAAACCGGCGTCCTTGAGCAGATCCAGGGTGTGTGCCACCTGGGTCATCGGGTAACGCTCTGCCAGATCGTTCACCAACGACGACAAGTGCTTCTTGTCGGCGACGTTCTCGTCCCACGGGTAGTCCTCGGGCAGCGTCTCGTTGAAGAGCACGCGACCCAGGGTGGTTTCCACGATGGCGGACTGGCCGGGTTCCCAACCTTCGGGAGCCTCCCAGCCGGCGTACGGCACGAAGTCGTCCAGCTCGATCTTGCACTTGGAGTTCAGGTGCAGCTCGCCGGAGTCGTGAGCCATGATGGCCTCGGCCACGGACGAGTAGCTGTTGCCCTCACCGGCAGAGCCGTCACGAACGGTGGTCAAGTGGTACAGACCGATGATCATGTCCTGCGAAGGCAGGGCAATCGGCTTACCGTCCGAGGGCTTCAAGATGTTGTTCGAGGACAACATCAGGACGCGGGCCTCGGCCTGGGCCTCCGGGGACAGCGGCAGGTGCACTGCCATCTGGTCACCGTCGAAGTCGGCGTTGAACGCACCACACACGAGCGGGTGCAGCTGAATGGCCTTACCTTCGACCAGCTGCGGCTCGAACGCCTGGATACCCAGACGGTGCAGGGTGGGAGCACGGTTCAACAGAACCGGGTGCTCGGTGATGACCTCTTCGAGGACATCCCACACCTGCGGGCGGTAACGCTCCACCATGCGCTTGGCGGACTTGATGTTCTGAGCGTGGTTGAGATCCACCAGACGCTTCATCACAAAGGGCTTGAACAGTTCCAGAGCCATCTGCTTGGGCAGGCCGCACTGGTGCAGCTTCAACTGCGGGCCCACCACGATGACCGAACGGCCCGAGTAGTCCACGCGCTTACCCAGCAGGTTCTGACGGAAACGACCCTGCTTACCCTTGAGCATGTCGGACAGCGACTTGAGTGCGCGGTTACCGGGCCCGGTGACCGGGCGGCCGCGGCGGCCGTTGTCGAACAGGGAGTCAACAGCTTCCTGGAGCATGCGCTTCTCGTTGTTCACGATGATCTCGGGAGCACCAAGGTCCAGCAGACGCTTTAAGCGGTTGTTGCGGTTGATCACGCGACGGTACAGGTCGTTGAGGTCCGAGGTGGCGAAACGGCCACCGTCGAGCTGGACCATGGGGCGCAGCTCCGGCGGGATCACCGGGACGGCATCCAGAACCATACCCAGCGGCGAGTTGTCCGTGGTCAGGAACGCGTTGACGACCTTGAGGCGCTTCAGGGCGCGGGTCTTACGCTGGCCCTTGCCCGTGGCAATGGTTTCCTTGAGCGACTCGGACTCGGTCTGCAGGTCGAAGGTCTCCAAACGCTTCTTGATCGCTTCGGCGCCCATCGAGCCCTCGAAGTACATGCCGTAGCGGTCCACCATCTGGCGGTACAGGGCCTCATCACCCTCGAGGTCGTTGACCTTGAGGTTCTTGAAACGGTCCCACACCTTGTCGATGTGATCGATTTCGCGATCGGCGCGCTTACGCACGTTGGCCATCTGGCGATCCGCGGAGTCACGCAGCTTGCGCTTCTCAGCGGCCTTGCCGCCTTCTTCCTCCACGCGCGCCAGCTCGTTCTCGAGGTCACGAGCGATCGCAGCGATATCCGCGTCGCGGGTGTCCTCCAATTGCTTCTTCTCACGGTCGATCGCGGCCTGCAGGTTGGGCAGGTCGTCGTGACGAGCCTGCTCGTCCACGGACGTGATCATGTACGCGGCGAAGTAAATGACCTTCTCGAGGTCCTTGGGCGCCAGGTCCAGCAGGTAGCCCAGGCGTGACGGAACGCCCTTGAAGTACCAAATGTGAGTCACGGAGGCGGCCAGTTCAATGTGCCCCATCCGCTCACGACGCACCTTGGCGCGAGTCACCTCGACACCGCAGCGCTCACAAATGATGCCCTTGTAGCGCACACGCTTGTACTTACCGCAGTAGCACTCCCAGTCCCGAGTGGGGCCGAAGATCTTTTCGCAGAACAAGCCGTCCTTCTCGGGCTTGAGCGTGCGGTAGTTGATGGTTTCGGGCTTCTTGACCTCGCCGTACGACCAGCTACGAATCTGGTCCGCAGTGGCCAGGCCAATACGCATGAGGCCTAGTGAAGAATCGTTGGACATAAGGTCCTGTCCCTCTTTCTAAAAATCCTGAAGTGGTTCGTGCTTACCGGTTACGAGTTGGGAATCAGACCTCTTCGACCGAGCTGGGCTCGGAGTGCGAGAGGTCAATGCCGAGCTCGTCGGCTGCACGGAAGCTGTCATCTTCGGAGTCACGCATCTCCACCGCGTTACCGTCCGCCGAGAGAACCTCGACGTTCAGGCACAGGGACTGCATTTCCTTGATGAGCACCTTGAAGGATTCGGGTACACCCGGCTCCGGGATGTTCTCGCCCTTGACGATGGCTTCGTACACCTTCACGCGACCGTGGACGTCATCGGACTTCACGGTGAGCAGTTCCTGAAGGGTGTATGCGGCGCCGTACGCTTCCAGCGCCCACACCTCCATCTCACCGAAACGCTGACCACCGAACTGGGCCTTACCGCCCAACGGCTGCTGGGTGATCATGGAGTACGGGCCGGTGGAACGGGCGTGAATCTTGTCATCCACCAAGTGGTGGAGCTTCAAGATGTACTGGTAACCAACGGACACGGGGTCCGGGAACGGCTGACCCGAACGACCGTCGAACAACAGGGCCTTACCGCTGCGGTCGATCAGACGATCGCCGTCACGGGTGGGGTTCGTGTGGTCCAGCAGGTCGAAGATCTCGTCCTCACGAGCGCCGTCGAACACTGGGGTGGCCACGTTGGTGGGGCCGGAGCTCCTCGGGAAGTTGGACAGGCGGTCCAACCACTCGGGGTTGCCCTCGATGTTCCAACCCTGCTTGGCGAGCCAACCGGTGTGAACCTCGAGCACCTGACCCAAGTTCATCCGGCCGGGCACACCCAGCGGGTTCAGGATCACGTCCACGGGGGTACCGTCCGCGAGGAACGGCATGTCCTCCATGGGCAGGATCTTGGAAATCACGCCCTTGTTACCGTGCCGGCCCGCGAGCTTGTCACCGTCGGTGATCTTGCGCTTCTGCGCAACGTACACGCGAACCACCTGGTTCACGCCGGCGGGCAGGTCGTCGTCCTCGTCGTCGCGGTCGAACACGCGCACGCCGATCACCGTACCGGACTCGCCGTGGGGCACCTTCAGGGAGGTGTCACGCACTTCGCGGGACTTCTCACCGAAAATGGCACGCAGCAAGCGCTCCTCGGGGGTCAATTCGGTCTCACCCTTGGGGGTCACCTTGCCTACCAGGATGTCACCGGCCTGAACCTCGGCACCGATGTAGATGATGCCGCGCTCGTCCAGAGCGGAGAGCACTTCCTCGGACACGTTGGGGATGTCACGGGTGATTTCCTCGGCACCGAGCTTGGTGTCGCGGGCGTCGATCTCGTGCTCCTCGATGTGGATCGAGGTCAGGACGTCCTCGGAAACCATCCGCTGGGAAAGGATGATCGCGTCCTCGTAGTTGAGGCCTTCCCAGGACATGTAGGCAACCAGCAGGTTCTTACCCAGCGCCAGCTCACCCTGATCGGTCGACGGGCCGTCTGCGATGACCGTGCGGTCTTCGATGCGCTCACCCTCGGAGACGATCACGCGCTGATTGTAGGTGTTACCCGGGTTCGAACGAACGAACTTGTTGATCGGGTAGAGCTTGGTGGTGCCGTCGTCGTTGAGGACCTTCACCTGATCGGCGGAGACCTCCTCGACCACACCGGGCTTGATCGCCAACACGGAATCACCGGCGTCCATAGCGGCGTAGCGCTCCATGCCGGTACCGACCAGCGGTGCTTCCGAGACCAGCAGCGGCACAGCCTGACGCTGCATGTTGGCACCCATCAACGCGCGGTTGGCGTCGTCGTGCTCGAGGTACGGGATCAGGGCGGTGGCCACCGACACCATCTGGCGCGGGGACACGTCCATGAACTCGACGCCGGAGGGTTCCACCAGCACGGCTTCACCGGAACCGTCGGCGGCACGCGCCAGAACGGCGTCCTCGGCGAAGTGGCCGTCTTCGGTCAACGGGGCGTTGGCCTGCGCAATGGTTACACCGCGCTCGTCGTCCGCGGTGAGGTAGCTGACCTCGTCGGTGACGACTCCGTTGACGACCTTGCGGTACGGGGTCTCGATGAAACCGAAGGGGTTGATGCGCGCGTAGGTCGCCAACGAACCGATCAGGCCGATGTTGGAACCCTCAGGGGTTTCAATCGGGCACATGCGGCCGTAGTGCGAGGGGTGCACGTCACGGACTTCCATGCCGGCGCGGTCACGGGACAGACCACCCGGGCCCAGCGCGGAGAGACGGCGCTTGTGCGTCAAACCGGCCAGCGGGTTGTTCTGGTCCATGAACTGCGACAGCTGGGACGTTCCGAAGAACTCCTTGATCGCGGCGACCACGGGGCGGATGTTGATCAGGGTCTGCGGCGTGATGGCCTCGACGTCCTGGGTGGTCATCCGCTCACGGACCACACGCTCCATCCGGGACAGACCGGTGCGGATCTGGTTCTCGATCAGCTCGCCCACCGCGCGGATACGGCGGTTACCGAAGTGGTCGATGTCGTCGACGTCAACGTGGATCTCGCGGGGTTCACCGTCACGCACGCCCTGCATGGTGGAACCACCGGCGTGCAGGGTGACCAGGTAACGGATCATGGCCACGATGTCGTCCACGGACAGCACGGAAGCGTCCGCGTCGGTGAAGGCCTTGTCCAGACCCAGCTTGCGGTTGATCTTGTAACGACCCACCTTGGCCAGGTCGTAACGCTTGGGGTTGAAGTACATGTTGTCCAGCAGGGACTGGGCAGCATCAACCGTGGGCGGCTCTCCCGGACGCAGCTTGCGGTAAATGTCCAGCAAGGCTTCTTCGCGGGTCTCGGTGGTGTCCTTCTCGAGGGTGGCGCGGATCGAGTCGTACTCGCCGAACTCTTCAAGAATCTTGGACTCGGTCCAGCCGAGAGCCTTGAGCAGCACGGTCACGGACTGCTTACGCTTACGGTCCAGACGGACGCCCACCTGATCGCGCTTGTCGATCTCGAGCTCGAACCAGGCACCGCGGGACGGAATGATCTTCGCGGAGAAGATGTCCTTGTCCGACGTGCGGTCCTGACCCTTCTCGAAGTAGGCACCGGGGGAACGCACCAGCTGCGAGACGACCACGCGCTCGGAACCATTGATGACAAAGGTTCCCTTTTCGGTCATGAGCGGGAAGTCGCCCATGAACACGGTCTGCTGCTTGATCTCGCCGGTGGTGTTGTTCATGAACTCGGCCTTGACGTACAACGGCGCCGAGTAAGTGGCGTCGCGGTCCTTGCACTCATCCATGGTGTATTTGGGGTCGTAGAACTCCGGTTCGGAGAACGACAGGGACATGGTCCCCTGGAAATCCTCAATGGGAGAGATTTCCTCGAAGATGTCCGACAGCCCGGACGTGGTGGCCACCCCGGTCTCGCCGGTCTCTTGGGCCTGTGCAAGGCGGGCCTGCCAACGCTCGTTGCCCACCAGACGGTCGAAGCTGTCCGTCTGGAGTGCCAGCAGGTTGGGGACGTCCAGCGGCTCATGGATCTTTGCGAAAGAAATACGACGAGGAATATTATCGCTCGTGGGGTGATTGGCGGTGACGTTCGAATCGGTGCTCGAGGCGACCAAGATGTGATCCTTCCACAGACATGCAGTGAATTCGCGAGGTTCCCGAGATGAGAATTGGGGGCTGGTGTCGGCTGTGCGCGCAACCCGCCCCGGTGGCGCCCACCGCTATATGAAGGCACGCATGTATTAGGGACAACGCAAGCTACTAGCTTAGGGTTTTTTCGGGTCGTTGTCCACACCATTAGTGGACGGACTGGACAACTCGTCGTAAGATGCCCCGCCACCGAGCCACGGGCTCGCTAAGCAGCACCCGTGCGGCGCGCCTCGTCGGCCGCCCGGCCCACCCCGTGCAGCCATGGATCCCCATGCCCCGGAAGCACCACGGTGGCGCCGGTCTGCGCCAAGGCGTGGAGGGACTCAATGGCCATGGCACTGTCCGCGGTGGCCGCCTTCGCGACGATCCGCGGTCCGGTGAGACCGGTGTACGGATCGAGCGTGACGAGTGCATCCCCGGTGATCAGGGCGTCGGATTGGGGCAGGTGCAGGGCGCAGTGTCCGTATGTGTGGCCAGCCGAGAGGACCACCCTGGGGCGGCCCGGAACCGGAACCTCCTGCCCCGCCTCGAGTCGTCGGGTGACCGTCACCCCCTTCACCACTGCGGCACCACCGAGCACCATGGACAGCAGCACCGGGATGGCCCGGGGATGCTGCACCGGGTATGCGGCGACCGGATTCTCATGCGCGTAACGGTAGGGGTGGGCGGCCAGGGTCACTTCTTCGTGGTGGGCATACACCGAAATACCGAGTTGCTCAACGAGTTTGGCGGCCACTCCCACGTGGTCGAAGTGCGCGTGGGTCAGCACCAGCGCCTTGAGGTCTGCGGGTACTCGCCCGAGTTCGCGGATCGCGTGCCCCAGTTCGGTCCAGACCCTCGGGAGACCCGCGTCCACCAGGGTGAGCCCCTGGTCATCCTCGAGCAAGTAGCAATTGACGTTATGGCTCTGGATCAGATGGATCCCGGGGGCCACATTTTTCAAGAACATGATTTTTCCCTCCCGGCCCGTAACCCGTGAACGGGCAGACCCGCCCGGAGCAAGGTTCGGACCACATACTGTCGGTGGACGACCCGACCCAAGCTAAGCCGCCTTATAATAGATTACGGTCCGCCATCTGCGGTGTCACGCATGGTGGACCACACTGTTGGGTCCATGTAAATGCATGGGACGCTGTGAGTGACAGAAAGTTGAGACCGGTGACCACATTGACGGTAAGAACCGAGGCTCCCACCGCCCGAGGGCCCGTTAGCTCGGCGCTGATCGCCGTATTGACCGAGGGGCAGCAATCCCCCGATGCGAAGCTCGGACTGAGTGCCGCAGTCGAACAGGCCGTGGACGAGTGCCACGACATCCTGGGTGATGAGGACCTACAGCTCACCCTGTTCCTGCTGTACCTGTTGCACTACGGTCCCGTCGATTTCGTGCGTGGCGAGTGGGAATGGGACCCGGAGCTGATCCGGTTACGGTCCCTCGTCGAGGAACGCTTCGAAGCGCACGTGCGCGCGCACGTGGTTCTGCCCTCGCCGTTGCCCCGCGACGGCAAGCACGCCGCGGAGGCTCTCTTCGAGATGACCCAGCCCGCGGCCAAGCCGGGCACCGCCATGTGGCTGGCCAAGAACGCCACTGAGGAGCTACTGCGTGAGTTCCTCATTCAGCGATCCATCTACACGCTGCGCGAAGCGGATCCGCACACGTGGTCCATTCCCAAGCTCCAGGGACGCGCCAAGGCAGCTATGGTCGAGATCCAGGCCGACGAATACGGTGGCGGCCACCCGGACAAGGTGCATTCCGAAATCTTTGCTCGCACCATGCGCAACTTCGGCCTGGACGACACCCCCGATGCCTATTTGGATCTGGTGCCGGCCAGCACCCTGGCATCGACCAACCTCATCAGCATGTTCGGTCTGCACCGCCGCTTGCGCGGTGCCAACGTGGGCCACCTGGCGGCTTTCGAGATGACCTCGACCATCCCCAACAAGCACTACGGCAACGCGTTCCGCAAGAACGGTTACGGTCAGGACGTCACCTGGTACTTCGATGAGCACGTCGAGGCCGACGCCGTGCATGAACAGTTGGCCGCGCGAGATCTCGTGGGAAACCTCGTCGATGACGAACCCCAACTGACCGAGGACATCTTCTTCGGAGCGGCCGCGTGCCTCTACGTGGACGGACGCGCGGGCGATCACATGCTTGATGCGTGGTCCTCGGGCCGGTCCTCACTGCGCACCGCGGAACCCCGTGCATGAGCGCTGACTTCTCCGAGAACGCGGCATCCTCCGACGATGCGGTCGAACAGGAAGAGATCGAACTTCCCGACGCACCCGCCCCGCGGGTGCCGGCCTCCGCAGAGGACCCCGCGGTCATCACCGTGTGCCCCAGGGGTCCACTGCTGGTTCGCGGAGATTTCCTGCTGGTATCAGAGCCCGGCGCCGAACCGCTGCCTCCCGAACGCGCGGTGATTGCCCTGTGTCGCTGCGGGATGACCAGCATAGCCCCGCACTGCGACGGTTCTCACAAGCTGGCCAAGGTGCGAGCGTTCATGGACCGTAAGGACCGGGACTGAGTAGCCGAACCCGGACGTTCCCGCGTTCTGCCGGCCGATCACGTGCCTGGGACGCGTACTCCGAAAGACACCACGGGTCGGACACCTCGAACGAGGTATCCGACCCGTGGTCGTGTCAGCCGTTGCTGAATGGTGTACCTGAGGTGCCGATCAGCCGCGCTTGTAGAACGGCAGCTCCGTCTGCTTGACCTCGATCGCACGGCCGCGGGCGTCCTGAACGCTCACATCGCCGTGCGCGATCCGGGACAGCGCGGCGGTGGCCACCAGCGCCATGGCAATGGGCTTACCGAGCGTGGGCGAGGGAAGACCGCTGGTCACCACGCCCACCGTCTCGCCCCCCGAGATCACGGTGTAGTCGGCCCGGATCGGCTTGCGACCCGCGCCTTCCAGGCCCACCAGGGTGCGCTGCGGGTCGGATTCGGTCAGGGTCGTGAGCGCCTCACGGCCCACGGTGTCCGTTCCCGCCTCGCCCTTCTTGCGCAGGGCGACCTCCACGAGCTTGCCCAGGCCGGCCTCGGCCGGGGTGATCTCGGTGGAGAGCTCGTGCCCGTACAACGGCATGCCCGCCTCCAGACGAAGTGAGTCACGCGCGGCCAGTCCCGCCGCGGACACCGGCGCGTCCTCGGTGGACAGCTCCTCTGCCGTTGCCAGCAGCGCGGCCCACAGGTGCGGGGCGTCCTGATTGCCGCAGTACAGCTCGAATCCGTCCTCACCGGTGTAACCGGTACGCGCGATCAACACGTCCACGCCCGCACAACGCGCCGGTGCGGCGGCGTAGTACTTGAGGTTTTCCACGACGTCGCTGGGGTCCAGGTCCGTGGCCTTGAGCACCTCGAGGGCGCGGGGGCCCTGAACCGCGATCAGCGCCGTCTCGGCACCCTGGTCGGTCACGGCGACGTCAAAGCCCTCGGCGCGAGCGACGAGCTCGCGCACGACCACCTCCTGATTACCCGCGTTGGGCACCACCAGGTAGCGGTCCTCATCGAGCCGGTAGGTGATCAGGTCGTCGAGCACACGGCCCTCGGAATCCACAATCACCGAATACTTGGCGCGGCCCACGGAAACCGCGGACAGCACGCCCACCAGGGCGAAGTCCAGGGACGCGCCCGCCTGCGGGCCGGAGACCTCGACCTCACCCATGTGCGAGAGGTCGAAGATTCCGGCACCGCGCCGCACGGCATGGTGCTCGGCGGTGTCGCTGGCATAGCGCACCGGCATGGACCAACCACCGAAATCGGTGAACCGGGCCCCCAGTTCCTCGTGGGCGGCGTACAGGGCCGTTTTCTTCTCGCTCATCAGTTCTCCTCCCCCGCCGCAGCGGCATAAGCGGCGTCGAACGCCTCGATCGGCGGGCACGAACACACCAGGTTGCGGTCACCGGCCGCGTTGTCCACGCGGCCCACGGGCGCCCAGTACTTGGTCCGCCTCAACGACGGCACGGGGTACGCGGCCTGCGAGCGCGGGTACGAACGGTCCCATTCATCCGCGGTGAGCACCCGGGCGGTGTGCGGGGCGTTGCGGATCACGGAATCGGCGAGCGCGATCTGGCCGTCTGAGATCTCCTGCATTTCGGCGTGAATGGTGCGCATGGCCTCGATGAAGCGGTCCAGTTCCTCCAAGGACTCGGACTCGGTGGGCTCCACCATGAGGGTGCCCGCCACGGGGAACGCCAAGGTGGGGGCGTGGAAGCCGAAGTCGACCAGTCGCTTGCACACGTCCTCCGCGGTGACTCCGGACGCCCTGGTCATGGGACGCAGGTCCAGGATGCACTCGTGGGCCACCAGTCCCCCGTCGCCGGAGTACAGCGTGGGGAACACGTCGGAGAGCGCCTTGGAAATGTAGTTGGCGCTCAAAACCGCCGTGCGGGTGGACTCGGTGAGGCCCTCGGCACCGGTCATGGCAATGTACATCCAGGTGATGGGCAGGACCCCAGCGGAGCCGAAGGGAGCCTGCGACACCGGGAAGCCCGCGCCGCGCTCGTCGAGCTTGGCCTCCACGGCGTTGCCCGGCAAGTAGGGCACCAGGTGTTCGGCCACGGCCACGGGACCCACGCCCGGGCCACCGCCGCCGTGCGGGATGCAGAACGTCTTGTGCAGGTTCAGGTGCGACACGTCCCCGCCGAACCGGCCCGGGCGTGCCAGACCCATCAGCGCATTGAGGTTGGCGCCGTCCACGTACACCTGGCCACCGGCGTCGTGAATTGCCTCGCACACCATGGAAATGTCCGTGTCGTACACGCCGTGGGTCGAGGGGTAGGTGACCATGATGCCCGCGAGTTCATCACCCACGGACTCGATCTTGGCCTTGAGGTCCTCGTGGTCGATCAGGCCGTCCGCCGCCGTGGCGACCACCACGACCTTCAGGTCCGCCAGGACCGCCGACGCCGCATTGGTTCCGTGCGCCGAGGCCGGAATCAGGATGGTCTTACGCTGGGATTCCCCGCGGTCGACCTGGTACCGGCGAATGGCCAACAAACCCGCCAGCTCACCCTGCGAGCCCGCGTTGGGCTGAACGGACACCGCGGCATAGCCGGTGATCTCCGCCAGCCAGGTCTCGAGCTGCTCGATCAACTCGTGCCAGCCCTTCGCCTGGTCCTGCGGGGCCAGCGGGTGGATGTTGGCGAACTCGGGCCAGGAAATGGGCTCCATCTCCGCGGCGGCGTTGAGCTTCATGGTGCACGAGCCCAGCGGAATCATGGTGCGATCCAGCGCCAGATCCTTGTCGGAGAGCTGGCGCAGCCAACGCATCAAGGACGTCTCGGAACGATGGGTGTGGAAGACGGGGTGGGTCATGTACTCGTCCGTGCGGTGCCACTGCTCGGGGATTCCCGCCAGCTCGTTCGAGCTGGGCTCCACGTTCTCGCCGGTGGCGCACGCCTCGCTGACGGCGTCCAGCACGTCCTGCACGTCCTGGTCGGTGTGGGACTCGCCGAAACTCACGCCCACGGTGTCCGCGTCGACACGGCGCAGGTTGATGCCGCGCTGGGCCGCGGCGGCAAGAATGTCGTCAGCCCGGCCCGCCGCGGCGAACGTCACGGTGTCGAAGAACCGCTCGTGGGCCACGGGGATACCGCGCTCGCGCAGCCCTTGCGCGAAGCCGGTGGCCAGTCCGTGCAGTCGTTGGGCCAACTCCCGCAGCTTGGCGGGGCCGTGGTACACCGCGTACGCGGCGGCCACGATGGCCAACAACGCCTGAGCGGTGCAGATGTTCGAGGTCGCCTTCTCGCGGCGGATGTGTTGTTCGCGGGTCTGCAACGCCAGCCGGTAGGCCGGGGCGCCGGAGGAATCCGTGGACACGCCCACGATGCGACCGGGCATGGAACGTTCCACACCCGTGCGGGTGGCCATGAACGCCGCGTGCGGTCCACCGTAAAACAACGGCACCCCGAAGCGCTGGGCCGAACCCACCGCGATATCCGCGCCGACGGAACCGGGGCTCACCAGCGTGGTCAGGGCCAGGAGATCGGTGCTCACGGTTGCGAGTGCGCCGGCTTCGTGGGCGGCGTCAATCACGGACGTGGGATCGATGACGTCGCCGTCGGCTCCGATCTGCGCGACGACCACACCGAAGAAGTCCTCGTTCGAGGCCAGGGTGGCCGCGGCGTCGTCGGCGCCGAGATCCGTGATGACCAGCTCGATGCCGGCGGCGCGAGCCCGACCGGTGAGGATGGCCAGGGTCTGCGGCAACGAACGGCTGTCGACGATCACGCGGGAGCTGCGGGACTTGCGGTTGGCGCGGCGCATCATCAGGACGGCCTCGGCCACGGCGGAGGACTCGTCCAGCAGGGACGCATTGGCGACATCCATGCCGGTCAGGTCGATCACGGCGTTCTGGAAGGTCAGCAGCAGCTCCAGGCGGCCCTGGGAGATCTCCGGCTGGTACGGGGTGTACGAGGTGTAGAACCCCGGGTTCTCCAGGATGTTGCGTCGAATCGGGGCGGGAGTGACCGTGTCGAAGTATCCCTGGCCGATCATTTGGCGCATCACGGTGTTCTGGGCGGCGATCTTTCGCATGGCCGCCAGCGCCTCGGTCTCGTTGAGGGGCTCGGGCAGGTCCAGGGTGTCGCGGAATCGGATGCTCTCGGGGACGGCGCGATCAATGAGTTGATCGAGACTGTCCACGCCCACGGCGCGGAGCATGGTGGTGACGTCTTCGGCGTCGGGGCCGATGTGACGGGGCAGGAAAGACATGTGAGGGTCTCCTGGGTTACTTGAGGGCGTGCTAAGTCCCGGTGAGTTCCTCCCCGCTCTGTACGTCAACCTGAGAGATTTCGCCGGCGCGCACCATGAGCCGTGCGTACCCGCCTGCCCCGTCGGTGTCCGCCCGCGCAACTGTGGCGGGCGAGCTCTTCAGAGTGGCCTGGTGCGGCGGTACGGGTGCCTGAGAGATTCCCGGGGAGGGTTTGCTCCTTCGGCGATGACGCGGTGCGAGCGCACCCGCCATGCTCTCCCGCCGCACTGTGACGGCCAAGATGGTCACTCCTAGTTTCGCACAACCCCGGGCAGCACAAGGCCCCGCACCGAAAAATGATGCGGGGCCTTGTCACGTGATGTCACCGGGCGCGGCCCTGACGGGTCACGCTACGCGGGACGATCTGCGCGCGAAGCGCGGGGACTTACTTGAGGGTGACGGTAGCGCCGGCAGCCTCGAGGGATTCCTTGGCCTTGTCCGCGGCTTCCTTGGTGGCACCTTCCAGGACGGGCTTGGGAGCGCCGTCCACGAGGTCCTTGGCTTCCTTCAGGCCGAGGGAGGTCAGGGCACGAACTTCCTTGATGACCTGGATCTTCTTCTCGCCTGCGGCTTCCAGGACGACGTCGAACTCGGTCTGCTCTTCCTCAGCAGCGGCTTCGCCGCCGGCTGCGGCAGCGCCACCGGCCACGGCCACGGGGGCGGCAGCGGTAACGTCGAAGGTCTCTTCGAAGGCCTTGACGAACTCGGACAGCTCGATGAGGGAGAGCTCTTTGAAAGCCTCGATCAATTCTTCGGTGGTCAGCTTAGCCATGGTGTTGGCTCCTTCTTTTACGTGATTGTCAGTACCCGCGGGTACCGGCGAGGTTTTGCGTGGTGATAGAACACGGGTTTGTCCGGCCGGAACCGGAACCCGAAACCCAGGGGATCCCGTGCGGGATCAGGCGGCGTTCTCGCCCTGTTCCTCGACCTTGGCGCGCAGTGCTTCTGCGGTGCGCACGGTCTTGGACAGCGGGGCCTGGAACAGCGCGGCAGCCTTGGACAGGGACGCCTTGGCAGCGCCTGCAACCTTGGCCAACAGAACCTCGCGGGACTCGAGGTCCGCGAGCTTCTTGATCTCCGCTTCGTCCATTGCGACGCCGTCAAGGTAACCGCCCTTGACGATCAGCTCCGGGTTGTCCTTGGCGAAGTCACGCAAGCTCTTGGCAGCTTCGACGGGGTCACCCGAGATGAACGCGATGGCCGAGGGGCCGTTGAGCTGGCCCTCGAACGCGTCAATGCCGACTTCCTTGGCCGCAATTGCGGTCAGCGTGTTCTTCACCACGGCGTATTCAGCGTTCTCACCGAGCGTGCGGCGCAGCGTCTTCAGCTGAGCCACGGTGAGCCCGCGGTACTCCGTCAGGACGGCAGCGTGCGAGTTGGAGAAGAATTGCCTCAACTCCGCAACCGCGGCAGCCTTTTCAGGATTCGCCATGGTGCTCCTTCCTTGCTTGTGTATGCCGGATTCTCGTGATCCGCTTCGGAACACAAAAAAGCCCCGCGCAGATGCCCGGGGCTCGACCTGATACACATCGCACACGGTGTGCACCGCGAGACGCTGTTGAAAAGATTCGTGCTGGTTCACCTGCGCTGGCCGTTCTCCGTTTCCGGAGAACTCTTCGATCCCGAATGCTTGCGCACGCGTGATGACCGGCGGTCTTAGGTACACATCAATGTACCCGACCGATTCCGGCCGCACCAAATCGGAAACACGGCCCCCGCTCCCGCGGATCCGGCCGCCCGGTGGCGCGGGGCGGTGTTATTGCGTGATCCGCTCCGGGTTTGTGTAGACGTTGCAGGTGCCCCGGCGGTTGAAGCCCACCACGGTCACGCCGTGTTCCCTGCCGTGTTTCACCGCGAGCGCCGAGGGCGCACTGACCGCGGACAGCACCGGGATCCCGGCCATCGCGGCCTTGCTGACCAGTTCGAAGGATGCGCGGGCCGAGACCTGCAGTACGCAGTCGTTGAGCGGTAGCCGGTCATGGTGCATGGCCCACCCGATCACCTTGTCCACCGCGTTGTGCCGGCCCACGTCCTCACGGACCACGAGAGGCTCGGGCGAGGACGCCACAAACAATCCCGCGGCGTGCACTCCCCCGGTGGCCTCGAAGACGCGCTGGTGGGTGCGCAGTTCATCGGGCAACTCCACGAGTCGTCGCGCACCCATGACCGGGCGCACCGGAGGCACGGGGTAGGAACTGGGTTTGACGATCTCCTCCATCGACGACGTCCCACACACCCCGCATGAGGACGAGGTGTACACGTTGCGCGCCGCGGTCCTCGTGGGTCCCGGTGCGCCCGGCGCGAGCCGCACGTCGATCACGTTGTAGGTTCGGTGCCCGTCCTGGTCCACTCCGGAGCTGTAATCCATGCCCGCAATGTGCTCCATGTGTCGGACCACGGCCTCGCTCAGCAGGTAACCGGGAACCAGTTCGAAGTCATGACCGGGGGTCCGCATGGTCACGGTGAACTGCTCACCGTTGAGCCGGATCTCCAGCGGCTCCTCACCCGCGAGTTTGTCCGGGCCGGTGAACTCCTCACCGGCCGCGGACAGTCTCCGCACGCGGGCCGGAACCACGATTCTGCTGACCATGAGAACTTATCCGTCCAGTCCCACCCACGAATGGGTTCCGTCCGTGTACGTCTGTCGCTTCCAAATGGGCACGTGCACCTTGATCCGATCCACCAACGCGTCACACGCGCTGAAGGCCTCCTTGCGGTGGGCCGAGGCCACCGCGGCCTCCAAGGCGCTGTCCCCCACGACCAGGGCACCGATACGGTGTTCGGCCCAGATCCTGACGCTCGGGAACTCCGCGGCGATTTCGTCCGCGACCTGACGCATCACGGTATCCGCATCCGGGTGGGCACTGTACTCCAGCCCAGTCACCCCGGTGCGACCGCCGTCGTGGTCGCGGATGACTCCGCTGAATCCCACCACGGCACCGCAGTCGGCCGCGGTCACCGCGCCCTGGGCCCGAGCGGCGTCGAGGGGCTCGCTGGTGACTCGTGCATGCACGACTCCCGACGACGCCGCGGGGTCGCGAACCGCGGTCGGTGCGCCGCCGGATGACTCGCTCGGGCCGGTACTGCGATTTTCGCCGTGCCCGTGGACGTCCTCCAACTGAGCGCTGATGTGCTCCAACAGTGGCTCGAGTACCGCCATCCCGTCTTTGACACCGCCCTTCGAGCCGGGCAGGTTCACCACGAACGTCATGCCCGTGTGACCCGCCACCCCGCGGCTCATCACGGCCGTGGGGGTCTTGGCCAAGCCCTTGGTCCACAGCGCGTGCATGATTCCGGGGGATTCCCGTTCCAGGATGCGTGCGGTGGCCTCAGGGGTGACGTCGTCCGAGTTCAACCCGGTGCCACCGCTGGTCACGATGAATCGAGGGCGCTCGGCCCGGGGAGTGTGTTCGGTCAGTTCCCGCAGGGTCGCCTCCACGTCGGGGCCGTCCGCGATCACCTGCACCGGGTCCACGCTCAGCCCCAGGCCCGCCAGCCATTCATGCAGGACGGGCCCGCACAGGTCCTGGGCCGCACCGCGCGCGGCGGAGGAAGACACGATCACCACCACGGCGCGGCGCCCGGACAAATGCAGTCCGTGCGACTCGTCCCGGTGGGATCCGTGGTCCCGGTCCGTGCGCGAGGTGGCCCGGTGCTCACCGGCCGCTGGGTACTCCCGGTTCACGGCCTGCTCCAATCGCCGCTCTTACCACCGGACTTGGCCACGACCTGAACGCCCGTGATCTGGGCAGCCTTGTCCACGGCCTTGATCATGTCGTACAGCGTGAGACCCGCAACGCTGGCGGCCGTCAGGGCCTCCATCTCCACGCCGGTGACGCCACGCGTCTTGACCGTGGCCGTGATGTTCACCCGGTCCGCGCCCGGGGCCAGGTCCACCGTCACCTTGGACAGCGGCAGCGGGTGGCACAGCGGGATCAGGTCGGGGGTGCGTTTGGCCGCCATGATCCCGGCGATCCGCGCCACGGCCAGAGCGTCACCCTTGGGTAGGTCGCCGGTGGCCAGCAGCTCAATGACGTCCGGTCGGGTGATTACTTGGGCCACGGCCGTGGCCTCGCGGGAGGTCACCGCTTTCTCGCTCACATCCACCATGTGCGCTGTGCCGTCCTTGCGCACATGCGTCAACCGGTCCTGGTTGTTATTCACTGGCCGCCTCCTGTGCGATCGTCCCGCCATGGACGGGCAAAATGTGTACGCGCGTCCCGACCGGGAGCTCATGGTCCCCCGCCGGGATCCGAAGCAACACGTTAGCGCGTGCGGCTGACATCAACAGGTGCGACGACGCTCCCCCCACACAGCGCACGGCCGGATTCCCGGCGGCGCCCTCCGCCCCGGTTTCGAGGACACCCCGCCGGAGCTGGGTGCGGCCGGGCAGGCCCCGAACCGGTTCGGCGAGGACGGCAGAACTCCACAACGGTGGGGCACAACAACCCCACACGTGCGCGAGCGCCGGTCGCAGGAATACTTCGCACGAGACCCAGGTGCTCACGGGGTTTCCCGGCAGACAGATCACCGGTACGCCTCGGTACTGACCGCATCCCTGCGGCCCGCCCGGTTGCATGGCCACGTGTCCGAACCACATCTGCGCCTCGCGTTCAAGGCTCACGCGAACCACTTCGAAGGCACCGGCACTGATCCCTCCGCTCGTGACGATCAGGTGGACGCCAGAGCTCTCCACGCACTCGCGCAGCCGCCGGGAAAACTCGTCCGGGTCGTCGGTGACGCTGAGCGTGGTGACCGAACAAGCTCCCGCGTCCCTGAGCCATGACGAGAGCAGCGGACCGTTGGCGTCATGAATGGCCCCCGGCTTCAGCGGTTCACCGGGCGCGAGGACTTCGTCTCCGCCGGTGATCACCAGCACCGACGGGCCACGCCGCACGGTAACGGTTGTCGTGTCGCCCATTCCCAGGGCCGCACACGCGCCCAGGGCCGCGGGTCCCAGGACGGTCCCCGCGGGTAAGGCCACGGCGCCGCGTGCGACGTCGCTGCCCTCGGCGCGCACGAACGTTCCGGGCACCGAGCCGATGGCAACCGCTGCCGAAATGGCAATGCGATCCGTGTCGAAGGACGGCGGAGTCACTTGTTCCACGGGTATCACCGCATCAGCGCCGCGGGGCAGGGCGGCGCCGGTCATCACGGCCGCGGCGGTCGCGGGCGCGAGCACGGACGGCGCGGACCCGGCGGCCTGCATTCCCGACACGGGCAGGGTGATGGCGGCCTCGGCAGGACCCCCCAACCGAAGATCAGCGGTGCGCACGGCAAAACCGTCCATTTGCGAATTGGTGAACGGCGGCAATGGGATGGGTGCGCTCAGATCCCGTGCGAGAACGCCACCCTGCGCCCGGGCGAGGGGTACCTCCACACTGGCCGCGGCGGCGTCGTACCCGAGCGCGAGCGTCGCTCGGACGGCTGAGGCATGAAGTTCGATGCTGCGGCTCATACCCCTACCCTAAGCGGGGTGGACAAACGCTTTATACTGGTCGCATGTCCGTTTTTCTCGGTGTCCCGCAAGCACTACCGGCCAAGGGCGTGCCCGATCACGGCCCCCTGGCGGACCGTTTCGGGCGCGTGGCCACGGATCTGCGTATTTCCATCACGGACAAATGCAATTTGCGGTGCACGTACTGCATGCCTGCGGAGGGCATGGCATGGTTGCCCAAGACGTCCCTCATGGCCACGGACGAAATCGTGCGGCTCACCCGCATTGCCGCCCAGGAATTCGGGGTCAAAGAACTTCGCCTCACCGGTGGTGAACCCCTGATCCGACCGGACCTCGAGGACATCGTGGCCGCGGTGACCGAGGCACTGCCCGAGTTTCCCGTGTCCATGACCACCAACGGGATCGGATTGGCCCAACGCGCCCGGGGACTGGTCGCAGCCGGACTGACCCGCGTGAACGTATCCCTCGACACCCTGTGCGCCGAGACCTACGAAAAACTTGCCCGCCGCAACAAGCTCAGCGAGGCTCTCGACGGCGTCGCGGCGGCACAGGACGCTGGTTTGGCCCCGGTGAAGCTCAATGCCGTGCTCATGCGGGGCGTCAACGATCGCGAGGCACCCGACCTGCTGCGCTGGGCGCTCGATCACCAATGCTCCCTGCGCTTTATTGAACAAATGCCGCTGGATGCGGACCACGGCTGGACCCGCACCAACATGGTCACCGCGGCCGAGATCCGGGAGCAGCTGAGTGAGCATTTCGACCTGAGCCCGGATGAGACCCCCCGCAACGGTGCCCCCGCCGAGAAGATGCTCGTGCGTGAACGCGGCGGTACCGACGTGCTCGGCACCGTGGGCATCATTGCGTCCGTGACCGAACCGTTCTGCGCGGACTGCACCCGAACACGCATCACCGCGGAGGCCCGCGTGCGATCCTGCCTGTTCTCCCACCACGAGACGGACCTCATGCAATTGCTGCGTTCTGATGCAACCGACCAGGACATCGCCCAGCGCTGGCGCGCCGCCATGTGGGTCAAACCCCGGGCCCACGGCATGGACCACGCGGGACTCGACTCCGAGGATTATGTCCAACCCGACCGCAGCATGAGTGCCATTGGAGGCTGACACAGCAGTGCTCGTTCGTTACTTCGCGGCCGCGGCCGCATCCGCCGGTACCGAGCAGGAAGAAGTGGCCGCCCACGCGGCCATGACCCGCTCCGAACTTCAGCAGGTGCTCACCACTCTGCACCCGGTGGCCCCTCCCGGTGAGAAAACCCTCGCCCAGGTGCTGCCGCAGTGCTCCTGGCTGGTCAACGGCGTGCGCCACAAGGATCAGGGAGCGGCCATCGTCCCGGCAGCCACCGTCGACGTGTTGCCGCCCTTCGCCGGTGGCTGAGTCCGCCCCGGTCCCTCATACGACGTGGCGCGGAATTGCCCCGGTCCACCATGCCCGCCGCACTCAGGCGCAGCAACTGGCTTACGAGCTGGGTCGAGCCGTGGCCACCACCCTGCCGCCCAGCACGTCCGTGGGACTCCCCGCGGCGGTGGGGGCCACTCTCGCGCAGGATGTGCGCGCGCTGTGCCCCGTACCGCACTACACATCCAGTGCAATGGACGGCTACGCGGTCCGCGGTTCCGGGCCGTGGCGGGTGGTCGCCGGAGATCCCACCGTTCATGAAGCCGCCTCGACCGCTGCCGTCCACTTGGCTCCCGGGCAGGCCGTTCCCGTGGTTACCGGCGGTGTGATCCCCGCCGGGGCCCAAACCATTATTCGCGACGAGTACGCGGTGCATTCCGGCAATGACCTCCGGTTCGACGAGTCCCGCCCCCGCTCGGAGCTGGCGGGACGGCACATCCGACCGGCGGGTACCGAGTGCTCCGCCGGTGATGTCGTCCTCACCGCCGGCACCGTGGTGACTCCCGCGGACGTGGCTTTCGTCGCGGTGAGCGGGGTGGACACACTGCCGGTGGTGCCGGTCCCCGACGTGCGCTTGCTCCTCACGGGCTCGGAGGTGCAGGTCTCGGGGATTCCCGCACCGGGGTTCGTCCGGGATGCCTTTTCGCCGTCCTTGCCTGCAGTCCTCCAGGCCCTGGGAGCCCGCGTGGCTTCCGTGCAGCGCATCCCCGATGAGGCAGCGGCCTTCGCGTCCGCCCTCGATGACGCTGTGGTCCACCACCTGCCCCTGGTGATCACCACCGGCGGCACCGCCCGCTCCCGGGCCGATCACGTGCGGGCCCATCTCGAACGGCACGCGATACCGATCATTGACGAGCTGGACCTGCAACCTGGCCACCCCACAGTGTTTGCGGTCTGCACGCCCGGCACCGCGGTCCTGGCCCTGCCCGGTAACCCCCTGGCCGCCATGACCGCGCTGACCCTGCTGGCGGTCCCGTTCCTGCACGGTGTACTGGGTCGACCGGTTCCGGCCAACCCCCACGTGCGGGTGGCACACGACATTGCTGGAGCGCGCCGCGAACAGCTACTTCCCGCGGTTCGAGACGCCGACGGCGCGTGGTCACCGTGTCGGGACACCGGTGCCAACATGCTCGGCGGATTGTCCCGTGCCGATGCCCTGCTGAGCGTGCCCGTGCAGGGCTTGTCGGCGGGTGCTCAGACCACGGCGCTGCCCCTGCCCTGGTCGGGCGGGTCAGTCCGCTCGGAAGTCCCGCAGCCACACGGCTGATTGGCCCGCGTCCTGAAAACCAAGCTGCGCGTTGACCCAATTCATGCGGTCATTACCGGTGTGGGTCCACGAGTACACGGTGTCCACTTCCGGCTGCGCCTCGCACAGTTGCTGGAGGTTGGTCATCTTCAACCGCATCCCCAACCGGCGCCCACGATGTTCGCGGATCACCAGGGTTTCATCCTGCAAGGCCAGCGTGGGATGGTGTTGGGCCAGGATGAGCTCGGTCATGCCCACCAGTTCACCGCTGTCGCGGTCCTCGGCCACGGTCATGAGCGAGCGATCGCCGTCCTCCTCGCGCAATTGCTCGGTGCGACGGACGCGCTCGGCGTCCCAGGGATCGGGATCGCTCACAATCGGTTTGACGAAGGAATCACTGGGAAGCCGGGCGTGCAGCCGAGCGAGTGGTTCCAGCAGTTCTTCCGGGGCGGAACCCACCCAGGTGTGCAGCGCGTAGCGTTCCGCGCAGGGAACTTCCCGCAATGAGTTTTCAATGGACTCGACACGGTCCGTGGACAGCGGCAGGTCCAGCAATGCAAAGCTGCTGACGGTCTGCAGCTCATAACCTGCGTGCTGCGCGAAGCGTGTTTGTCGATGGCTTGCGGGCAGTTGGCCGGAGCCGTCGGCGGCGTTGATCCATTGGACGCCCACCCCGTTGCTCTCCCCACCCATGACGCTGCCGTCACCGGGCCCTGACGGGGCCCGCAGCTCGGACGCCGGGTGCTCGGTGATGAGACGGATCACGCGCCGCGATTCACCATGGGCGAGCTGTTCGGCCGCGGACAACAGGGAACGCCCGATGCCCTCGGACAATTCATCCGGGTCCACATCCACCACGATCTGCGCGGTGTCGGTATCGGCGATCAGTGGCATGCGCACCTCGGCGCGGCCGACCAGCCGGCCGTCTATGTAGGCGCACAGAATATTGACGCGCTCGTAGGGGTCCTTGAGGTCCCGGAAAATATCGTGGGCGTCATTGCTGAGCTCCGTGGTACCCCACACGTAACGTCTCGACAGCTGCACCAGGGCCGCCACTTGCCCGAGTTGATCCTGTGCAGCCTGATCGAACCCGTCAGGGATACGCATCAGCTCAATGGTCAGCGCTGATGTCTGACTCACGTGGAACTCCTTCCGCGTTCCGAGCTATTCGGAACGAACCTGCCCTCCAACGATCATGCACCATTGCATTCGACACGAGATAGCAAGGGTACTGCTCAGTTTATCGCGGCCCTCAGTGGTGAGCAGGAAGGGCCCGGCCATAATTGGTCCGAGCCCTTCCGTCACACTACTCAATCGGGCCGTTCACCGGCACGAACGAGGATCACGCCTCGCCGAGCACCTCGGTGGCACTCGGATCCACGGGAACACCCGGGCCGAACGTGGTGGCCACGGTGGCCTTGGTGACGTAACGACCCTTGGAAGCGGAAGGCTTCAAACGAAGCACCTCTTCCAGCGCCGCACCGTAGTTCTCGGCCAACTTCTGGGTGTCGAAGGACGCCTTGCCAATGATGAAGTGCAAGTTGGAGTGCTTGTCGACGCGGAAGTCGATCTTACCGCCCTTGATGTCACCAACAGCCTTGGCGACGTCCATGGTCACGGTGCCGGTCTTGGGGTTCGGCATGAGGTTACGGGGACCCAGAACCTTACCCAGACGACCAACCTTGCCCATCATGTCCGGGGTGGCCACGGCGGCGTCGAAATCCACCCAGCCGTCCTGGACCTTGGCGATCAGGTCATCGGAACCCACGTAATCGGCGCCGGCTGCCTCGGCGGCCGCAGCCTTGTCACCGGTTGCGAAGACGACCACGCGGGCGGTCTTACCGGTGCCGTGGGGCAGGTTAACGGTGCCGCGAACCATCTGGTCCGCCTTGCGAGGGTCAACGCCCAATCGCATGGCCACCTCAACGGTGGGGTCGGACTTGCTGCCTTCGGCCAATTCCTTGGCCAGGGCGACCGCCTCGGCGGGGGCGTAGAACTTGCCCTCTTCGATCTTGGCGGCAGCCGCCTGGTATGCCTTGCTGCGCTTTGCCATCTGCTTGTTCTCCTTGTGCAGTTGTGGTCTGCGGACCGCGCTCGGCCCTGCCACGGGAAAATGTTTGGTACTGAGAGCTAGCTAGAGCGCTCAGGCAACCTCGATGCCCATGGAACGGGCGGTGCCGGCAATGATCTTGGCAGCAGCCTCGACATCGTTGGCGTTGAGGT
Organism: Kocuria gwangalliensis; assembly: GCF_039544365.1. NCBI lineage: Bacteria > Bacillati > Actinomycetota > Actinomycetes > Micrococcales > Micrococcaceae > Kocuria > Kocuria gwangalliensis. Next base: position 45,354 of record NZ_BAABLN010000022.1, read on the forward strand.
CTTCCTTCTTGGTCTCGGCAATTTCACGGACCTGGTCCATGGTGATCTTGCCGACCTTGTTGGTGTGGGGCACACCGGAACCCTTGGCGACGCCTGCAGCCTTCTTGATCAGCTGAGCAGCCGGCGGGGTCTTGGTGACGAAAGTGAACGAACGGTCCTCGTACACGGTGATTTCCACCGGCACAATGTTGCCGCGCTGGGATTCCGTGGCCGCGTTGTAGGCCTTGCAGAATTCCATGATGTTGACGCCGTGCTGACCGAGTGCGGGGCCCACGGGAGGAGCCGGGTTAGCGGCACCTGCCTGGATCTGCAGCTTGATCAGGCCTGAGACCTTCTTCTTGGGAGCCATGTGATGGTCCTTTGCTTGCTGTACGTACCGCCGCACAGGAGCGTACGACGGCGGGTGGTCACCGTGGCGCGGTGACCGAACGGAAACGCCCCGGACCAAAGCTCATCCGGGGGTGTCCGAAAACTGAGGGCGCGATCAGATCTTGGTGACCTGGTGGAAGCCCAGGGTGACCGGGGTTTCGCGCTCGAAAATGGACACCAGCACCACGAGCTGCTGGGATTCCACCTTGATCTCGGAAATCGTGGCGGGAAGGGTCTCGAACGGACCCTCCTTCACGATCACGGACTCGCCGACCTCGAAGTCCACGGTGATCGCGGGCTCCGCAGCGCCGGAGGCGGCACCGCCGCCGGCGGTCTCGCCCAGGCCCTTGGCCTTATCCGGGGTTTCGAAGACCGGTGCGAGCATCTCGAACACCTCGTCCATGCGCAGCGGCACGGGGTTGTAGGCGTCCTGGCCCACGAATCCGGTCACGCCCGGGGTGTGCCGGACGGCACCCCACGAGGCGTCGGTGAGGTTCATCCGAACCAGCACGTATCCGGGGATGCGAACGCGGCGCACGGTCTTGCGCTGGGCGTTCTTGATCTCCACGACCTCTTCCATGGGCACCTCGATCTGGAAGATGTCCTCTTCCATGTTGAGGGACTGGATACGGGTCTCCAGGTTGGTCTTCACACGGTTCTCGTAGCCGGCGTAGGTGTGGATCACGAACCAGTCGCCTTCCTGGCGGCGCAGCTGGGACTTGAACTCCTCGACGGGGTCCACCTCGTCCTCGGCGGCCAGGTCCTCGGCGGCCTGGTCCTGAGCGTCCTGGTCCTCCGCGGCCGATTCCTCGGGGAGCGATTCCTCGGGGACCGAGGGCTCTGCCTCATCCGCTTCAGCGGTCTCGTTCTCAGCCGGGGTCTGCGCGACCTCATCGGCAGTGGCGGACACGCTCTCGGCAGCCTCCGACTGCGCAGCGTCCGCGGGGGCGGACTCGGGCTGCGCTGCCTCAGTGGCTTCGTTTTCGAGCTCGTGGTCGGTCACTGGAGATTCCTGCTTTCTGTGGACGGCTAGAAGTTGGTGTGGTCTCAGGCCTGGTCGCCGTTGCCGAAGACCCAGATGGCTACCTGGCCGAAGCCCAGATCCAGAAGGGAGATCAACAACATCATGAAGGCCACGAAGACCAGCACGACCAGAACAAAATTGACGAGTTCGCGACGCGACGGTGCGACGACCTTCTTGAGCTCGCCGATGACCTGTCGAATGAACAACCAGATGCGACCAAAAAAGCCCCGCTGCTGATCTGATCCAGCGGGTTGGTCCGAGGTTTCTCCGGTAACGGTGTGCGACATCGGCTCTCCCCTGCGTGGATTGGTTCCCGGCGGTGGTGTATGTGCCGTTTTAGGTCTGAAGCAGGGCAGACAGGACTCGAACCTGCAACCTGCGGTTTTGGAGACCGCTGCGCTACCAATTGCGCCACTGCCCTTCAGTTTGCGGCTTGTTCACACAAGACCACGAACACGGTGCATGAGCTTAGCACTTTCGCGCGAGTGATCCGGCACGGGTCCGCATCCAGGCGCGCGAAAGTAAACGCACCAACAAACGATCTTACGCGTACGGCCGCCATCGTGCAAAGAACGCGGATGCCCGCCTAAACTGGGTGGCGAGCGCCTTCTGGCTGCGCAGTCAGGGCGGACGCTGTCACCGAACCGAGGAGAGTTGACCACCATGCCCCCAGCTCAGCAGCGAATTTCCCGCAAGATCGGCGCGATTGCCGAGTCCGCGACACTCGCGGTGGACGCCAAGGCCAAGGCACTCAAGGCCGACGGGCGGCCCGTGATCGGTTTCGGAGCCGGCGAGCCCGACTTCTCGACCCCCGACTACATAGTCGAGGCCGCGGCGCAAGCCCTCGAAGATCCCAAGAACTTCAGATACAGCCCCGCTGCGGGACTTCCCGAGCTGCGCCAGGCCATTGCGGATGCCACCGCCCGCGATTCCGGGTGGCGCGTGGACCCCGCACAGGTGCTGGTCACCAACGGGGGCAAGCAGGCGGTTTACCAGGCCTTCCAGACCGTGGTGGACGAGGGCGACGACGTCTTGTTGCCCGCCCCGTACTGGACCACCTACCCGGAGGCCATCCGGCTGGCCGGCGGCAATCCCGTGGAGGTCTTCGCCGGCGCGGATCAGGACTACAAGGTCACCCCGGAGCAGTTGGAAGCCGCCCACACCGAGAAGACCAAGGCGCTGCTGTTCTGCTCGCCGTCCAACCCGACGGGTGCGGTGTACACCGCCGAGGAGACCAAGGCCGTGGGCGAATGGGCCGCGTCCAAGGGCATCTTTGTGATCAGCGATGAGATCTACCAGCACCTCACCTACGACGGCGTGGAGTTCACCTCCATCGCCCAGGCCGCTCCCGAGCTGAGCGAGCACCTGATTCTGCTCAACGGCGTGGCCAAGACGTACGCCATGACCGGCTGGCGCGTGGGCTGGATGGTCGGCCCCAAGGACGTCATCAAGGCCGCCACCAATCTGCAGTCCCACCTCAGTTCCAATGTGAACAACGTGGCCCAGCGGGCGGCACTGGCCGCCCTGAACGGGCCCACGGAGCAGGTGACCCGCATGCGCGAGGCCTTCGATCGACGTCGGCGGGTGATCGTGGACGGTCTCAATGCCATTGACGGCGTGGTCTGCCCCACTCCCACCGGCGCCTTCTACGCCTACCCCGACGTGACCGGGTTGCTGGGCCGCGATTTCGACGGCGTCACGCCCCGGACCAGCACCGAGCTCGCCGACATGATCCTGGAGCGCGCCGAAGTGGCCGTGGTCCCGGGAGAGGCATTCGGCCCGTCCGGCTATCTACGCCTCTCCTACGCGCTGGGCGACGATGACCTCGCCGAGGGCTTGTCCCGCCTGCAGAAAGTTCTGGGAACCAAGTAAATGAACCTCAAGGAAACACTGCATTCCGTGGATCAACAGCTGCCCTCCCCCGTGCGGCTGCCCAGCGCGGCCGTGGTGGCCAGCGGTCTGATCGGCGGCTACGCCGTGGCCCGATTGACCAGGGTCCGGGCCCTGGGCGGAGTGGTGCTGCTGGCAAACGGCGTGCTGGCCGGGCGCACCTGGTACACATCGGCCGGACCCGTCACCACCGCGGGACTCAGCGTGGTGTACCTCGCGGGCTTCGGACTGTCCCACCCGCTGGCCAAGAAGATCGGCGCGTGGCCCTCCGTTTTCGGCGTGGCCGCCGTCAACGCCGCGGCGTCCTGGGTCCTGGTGGACCGCCATAATTTCGCCCGAGCCGGGGACGAACGGAACGATATCGCCTGAGCGATCCACAACGAAGGCTGGGCCCCGCACCACGTGGTGCGGGGCCCAGCCTTCGTTCAATGATCGGCAGTCGTCAGTCGTCCACGGCGTCGCGGCCACGACGGACGATCAGCGGGTCCGGCGGGTAGACCACCGAGGTGTCCTTGTCCTCGTAGTCGAACTGGTTGAGGAAGTAGCGCATCGCGTTGAGGCGAGCACGTTTCTTGTCATTGGACTTAATGGTGATCCACGGAGCGTGGTCCGTGTCCGTACGGCGGAAGGTCTCTTCCTTGGCCACGGTGTAGTCCTCCCAGCGGTCCAGGGAAGCCAGGTCCATGGGTGAAAGTTTCCAGCGGCGCACCGGGTCGATCTGGCGGATGGCAAAGCGTGTGCGCTGTTCGTGCTGGGTCACGGAGAACCAGAATTTGGTCAGGTGGATACCGTCGTCCACGAGCATCTTCTCGAACGTGGGGGCCTGCCCCATGAAGCTCTCGTACTCCTCGTCGGTGCAGAAACCCATGACGTGTTCCACGTTGGCCCGGTTATACCACGAGCGGTCGAACAGCACGATCTCACCGTTGGTGGGCAGGTGCTGGATGTAACGCTGGAAGTACCACTGACCCAGTTCCCGGTCCGAAGGTTTGTTCAGCGCCACGGTGCGCGCGGCACGCGGGTTGAGGTGCTCGGTGAAGCGCTTGATGGTGCCGCCCTTGCCGGCGGCATCGCGGCCCTCGAACACGATCACGTGCTTGAGGTCGTTGTCCTGACCCCAGTACTGGAACTTCAGCAACTCGATTTGCAGCTGATATTTCTCGAGCTCGTAGTCCTCGCGGGACATGCGCTCGTCGTACGGGTAGCCCTCGCGCCACGTCTCCACGGCGCTTCCACCTGGATCAATGAGGTCCGGGTCCGGGGACTGTCCGTCCCGCACCGTGTACCCCTGTTCCACAAGTTTGTCGATGAACTCGCGGAGGTTCTCCCGTGCCGGTTCCTGCTGCGGGGTCATATGTCCTCCTAGTGGCTTGTGCCGCGGGCGGCACCCTGTGTGCGTCTCACCAGCAATTCTAGGTGGCGGGGTTAACGAGTATTGAACACGGCGCGGTTGCACTTCTTATCGACCCCACCCGCGACTCATTAGACTGGTCAGGGAAGGTTCACACTCGATCACCGAGGAGCGCTGAAGCACGCATGAGAATTGGCCTAATGACGAGCGGCGGAGACTGCCCCGGGCTGAACGCCGTAATCCGCGGTGCGGTCCTGCACGGGATCAAGTCCTACGATCATGATTTCGTGGGGTTCCGTGACGGTTGGCGCGGTGTGGTCGAGGGGGACATCATGGAGCTCCCCCGCCAAAGTGTGCGTGGCCTGGCACGCCAGGGCGGCACCATTCTGGGCACCTCGCGGACCAACCCGTTCGACGGCCCCCATGGTGGCCCGGAGAACATCGCCAAGGTCCTGGAGGCCAATCAGATCGATGCGATCGTGGCCATCGGCGGTGAGGGCACCCTGGCGGGCGCCAAGCGTTTGGCGGACGCGGGACTGCCCGTGGTGGGCGTCCCCAAGACCATCGACAACGATTTGAAGGCCACCGACTACACGTTCGGTTTCGACACCGCCGTGTCCATCGCGACCGATGCCATGGACCGGCTGCGCACCACCGGCGAATCCCACCACCGGTGCATGGTGGCCGAGGTCATGGGCCGCCACGTGGGCTGGATCGCTCTGCATTCGGGCATGGCCGCCGGCGCCCACGCGATCCTGATCCCGGAACACCGCGAGTCCATGGAACAGGTCGCCATGTGGGCCAAGGAAGTTTACGACCGGGGTCGTTCGCCCCTGGTGGTCGTTGCCGAGGGGTTCATCCCCGAGGGTTACGACGAGGCCTTTGCCGGTAAGGGCCAAGAGGCTTCCGGTCGGCCGCGACTGGGCGGGGCGGGTGACTTCGTGACCCAGCAGATCGAGGAGATCACCGGGATCGAAACGCGCAACACCACGCTGGGCCACATCCAGCGCGGCGGCGCTCCCACGGGTTTCGACCGCGTGCTCGCCACCCGCCTGGGCATGGCTGCCACCAGCATGGCCGAGGACCACGAGTGGGGCAAGATGTGCGCGCTGCGCGGCACGGACGTGGTCCGCGTGGACTTCAGCGAGGCCCTCGACGGCCTCAAGACGGTCCCCCTGGAACGGTACGAAGAAGCCAAGGTGCTGTTCGGCCGGTAGGCTCCCGGCGGCGTCGGCGGATCAGGACTATCCATGATCCGCCGCGATTCCGTGTCAGTGTGGGTTTAGAGGCGCATCCCGCCGTCGCGGGGGCCCCGCATCAGGTCCTTGGGCCGACCGACCACCGAACCGGCGTCCGGCTGAACCACCACGGTCTGGGCAGCGGACCATTGCTCGATCGCGCCGCCGCCCGGGGCGCTTTCCTGACCCGGGCCTTCCCCGACCGTGTCCCGCACCAGCAGTTCGGCCTGGGGATCCACGTTCCGTTTGAGCACGGCCAGGGCAATGGGGCCGGCTTCGTGATGCAAGCGGGCGGACGTCATGTGCCCGACCAACTTGTCGTTGAGAAACACTTCCGCACCGGCCGCCGGCAGCGTGTGCTGGGAACCGTCCAGGTCCAGGAACGTGAGTCTGCGCGGCGGGTGCCCCAGGTTGTGCACGCGGGCCACGGTCTCCTGGCCCTTGTAGCAGCCCTTGGACAGGTGCACGGCGGTGCGCATCCAGTCGAGCTCGTGGGGAATGGTCTTGACGTCCGTCTCTGCCCCCCAGCGTGGCCGCCACGCCGCGATGCGCAACGCCTCGGCCGCCCAGGAACCGGCCGGAGTGCAACCCTGCTCGTCCAGGGCTGCGGCCGCGCTCTCCAGGGCGCTCATGGGGACCAGGTGTTCGAACCACGGACGTTCCGACCCGGGGTGGTCCGGGGCCGTGCTGTAGGCATAGCCGCCGGGGGAGATCTCGGGCCAGGGGTCACGCCACACGATCACGGCGTCCGACGCCGCCCGGGTGCCTTCCAGCGCGGCGGTCAGTTCCGCGCTCAGGTCCTTGGTGGCGGCGATGACGGCCCACTGGGAGCTGACGTCCGCGACCTCAACGCGCATGGCGAACCTCATGGACTCGAGCCACGCGGCGAGCCCGGGAGCCTCTTGAGCCTCGGCAATGAGCCACGTGGTGGTCCCGTCGTCCACGGCGTGAGGCGCGAACTCCACCCTGCCCTGGATACTGAGGAACATCGTCTCGGTGCTCTGCCCGGGCTTGAGACCCGTGAGCACCTGTGAGGACAGTGTGGTGAGCCAGCTGAGGCGGTCCGCGCCGGTCACCGTCACAATGCCGCGCTGGGATTGGTCCACGTAGCCCGTACCGCGATCCAGCGCGCGCTGTTCGGGAACGGGGTCTCCGTAGTGGCCTGCCACCCCCTCGTCCAGGTTGTCTGCCACCACCGCGCCGGGGCGCGAGAGGAGAACGGATCGGTACGAGGAGTCAGTGGAAGTCACTGGAGCGAATCAACCTTCTTCAGTTCGGCGGAGGCGTGCGTGGCCAACTCATGACCGTTGGCGGCCATGTCCCACGCCCACATGAGGTTTCCGTTGACCAGGCCGTACAGCCTGGTCCCGGAGGCGTACTCCTTGGCGCCCTGGGCGCGCATTACGGCGTCCGTAGCGAGGTCCACACGGGGTCCCTTGATCTGCCCCAGGTAGAGCTCGGAAATACCACCCGGGTGGAGCATGGAGACGGAGATGTCGAAACCACCATCAGCATTGCGCAGGTCCTCGACGTCCTGAGCGGCCTTCAGGACCGGCACGGGGTCGGGAGGCAGCATGCCGGGGCCGATGTCCCCGTCCTCGCGAGGACGAGCGAGTTCCCAGAAACCCTGTTCGTAGGTGGCTTCACGTTGGGGTTCGCCCTCATCATTGAGGAGCGTGGTCTGCCCGCGGTACACAACGAACGGCAGACCGTGCTGCTCGAACGTGACCCGCTGCCGGAACGCACGCTGTTCGGCGTCTCCGTAACCCACAAAGCCGTCACCCTCCCAGGTTCCCAAAAGCCATGCGAACGGCACGAGCTCAGGAGTGAGATTGGTGGGAATCTCAACGGGCATGGGTTTAGAGCTGGCCCTTGAAGAGGCCGGTGATGACCTTCAGAGCAATACCGCCGATCGCGAGACCGGCCAGAACCAACAGGACAAGGTAAAAGATTTCGAGTGCAAGCATGGTTCTAAGCTACCACGGAGGCCAGTATCCGACCGGCGAAAAGCGCTGCCACACCGAGTAGTGCAACGGGTGTTACGCCCAGGGTCAACAGGCCCCTGCGCTTAGGGGTCTCCGGTGCCGCGGAAATGATCCGCACACCCACCACACCGATGATGAGGGCGAGCGGCAAACCCACACCGGTCACGGTGACCCAGGTGCCCAAACCGTAGAGCTCCTCCACGTGACTCAGTCCGATCCAGCCGGAGGCACTCACGGCGGCCATGACACCCGTCACGGAGGCCAGGGTTGATTCCAAACGACCCTCGGCTCCTTCACCACGCACCAGCTCGGCCACGCACACGACCATGAAAGCCACGCCCACCACGGCCGGGAGCCAGATGAGCTGCTGATCCGGGACGAAATTCACCAGGGAACACGCGATCACGCCGGCCGCGGCAATAATCACGTTGTGCCGGCGGCGGGCCTTGATCCCCGTGGCCGCGGGCCAGCCCACCGCGATCACCACGGCCATGACCACGGACACGATCAGCGGAAGCAAACCACCCAGCACACTGGCACCGAGGGCAAGAATCAGCGAGACGGCGGCCGCGCCGATGATCCTTGCGTATCTCATGGGTTTCCTCCGCGCACGGTCTGGGGCAGATATTCCCTTCAGCCTAACCGCCCCGAACCCGCGAACGGGTCAGCACGCCTGCTGATCGGGGCAACGAGGTTCCATCGTGATCGTGAAAATTACCGCGCGTCTCGAGTATTTATAATGGTCAACACAGCCGCCCGGGGGAATTCCCTGGGTGAGCTTCCCTCACCATCAACGGGATGATCCGTGCTCCAGATTGTGCTGCTCAGCGATGAAACCAACGCGCTCGCCACTGTTCTTCCCGGCCTAGAGCTCCTCTCGCACCAGATAGACGTGGTGCCGCTCAGTTCCCTCGGGGCCCTCAAGCACGTGCGGCAACCGGATGTGGTGGTCCTCGACGGCACCACCAACATGGTGGCCGCGCGCAACACCGCCCAGTCCCTGGCCGCCCGAGACACTCCCGTTCCCGTGCTCCTGGCCCTGACCGAGGGCGGGATGGCGGCCGTGGCGGCGTCGTGGTGTGTTACGGACGTGGTGCTGCACAATGCCGGGCCCGCAGAGATCGAGGCCCGATTGCGATTGGCGAGCGCCCGAGGTCCGGAGGAAACGCAGGACGAGTCCGTGATCAGGGCCGGCAACGTGACCATCGACGACGGTTCGTACACCGTCAAGATCGGCGGCACCCCGCTGAACCTCACGTACAAGGAGTTCGAACTGCTCAAATTCCTCGCGCAGAACGTGGGCCGTGTCTTCACACGCGCCCAGTTGCTGTCGCAGGTGTGGGGCTACGACTATTACGGCGGCACTCGCACGGTCGACGTGCACATTCGAAGGCTGCGCGCGAAATTGGGGGCCGACCACGAGCACCTGATCACCACGGTGCGTAACGTGGGGTACAGCTTCACGGCGGGCCGGGACAGCGAGTCCTGACACGCCACCCAACCGCTCACAGTGGAGGTATGTCATGGCCGTGACCATTCTCAGTCAGGACGGGGTTGCCGATCCCGCAGCTTTGACGGGCCTGGCTCAACGAGCCACCCGCGCCGACGGCGATCCCCCGTTCTCGGATCAGACGCTCGTTGACGTGCGTTCGGCCAGGGCTGGGCTCCGCTCGGTCACCGCGACCGAGGACGGCGCCCTGGTGGGTAGCGCGCTCATCAACCCGGACTCGGACCAGGCCTCCACCTTCACGGTGGAACTCGTGGTGGACCCCGAGTGTCGCGGTGCCGGGATCGGCGCGGCCCTGGCACGAGAGGTGCGCGGGCAGGTCGAGGGCACGGTGGAGGCCTGGGCCCACGGTGATCATCCGGGTGCCCGGCGACTTGCCGAAACCTACGGACTGACGGCGGTACGCGACCTGTACCGCTTGAAGCGAGGACTGCGCGGGTCCTCCGATCTTCCGTTGCCGGTGGATCTGGCCGAGGGCCTCGAGATCCGGCCGTTCGAGCAGAACCGCGACGAGAACGGGTGGCTGAGGGTCAATGCGCAGGCGTTCTCGGACCACCCGGAGCAGGGCAGGATGACCCTGGACGATCTGCGTCAGCGGGAAGCCGAGGAATGGTTCGACGCGCCCGGGTTCTTCCTGGCCGTTCGCGCCGATGACCCCGAGGACATCCAGGGCTTCCACTGGACCAAGATCCACCCCGCCTCGGACGGCTCCCCCGCGATGGGTGAGGTCTACGTCGTGGGCATCTCCCCGGAGCAACAGGGCCGCGGACTCGGCAAGGCACTGACCGCTGCGGGCATCAATTACCTGGCCGGACAGGACCTCGAGCACGTGATGCTGTACGTGGACGGGGACAACGCCCCCGCCATGGCGCTGTACGAAAAGCTCGGTTTCGAGCGGTGGCACCTGGACGTGATGTTCCGGGGCGAGATCACCGGATAACATCTGAGAGGTGCCGTCCCGCCCCCTCGGGTGCAGAAACGCGTGCCACCTTGGTCCATCAGACAGAGAGCGGGTCATGGCAAAAAGTAATGCCTCCGGAAAGATCGACGTCTACGCCGCAGGCTGTCTGTGTTGGCGTCGCAGCGCGGGCGAGCTTCAAGTACTGGTCATCCACCGGCCGCGTTATGACGACTGGTCCTGGCCCAAGGGCAAACAGGACAACGGAGAGACCCTCCCGGAAACCGCCGTGCGTGAACTGCGCGAAGAAGTGGGCCTGTCGGTGCGCTTGGGCGTGCCGTTGCCGTCGATCCGTTACCAGGTCAGGGACCAGTCGAAACTGGTGAAGTACTGGGCCGCAGAGATCTCGGCTTCCGCGCAGGCCACACCCGATCATGGTGAAGTGGACGAGCTGCGGTGGGTGAGAGCGGATCAGGCCCGCACCATGCTCAGCAACGCGGACGACCGTGAACCCCTCGACGAGCTGGTGGCCTTGCATCGCAACGGCACCCTGTCGACCCGCCCCGTCATCATTGTGCGCCATGCCAAGGCGAAACCCCGTTCCTCGTGGCAGCGCGCGGAGGGTGATCGCCCCCTGGCGGCCACCGGCAAGCGGCAGGCCCTGGCCGTCACACGGTTGTTGGCCGCCTGGCAACCCAGGAGGGTCCACACCTCCCCGTGGTTGCGCTGCATGTCCACGGTGATCCCGTACGCCAAGAAGTACAGCGCCAAGGTCAAGGAACGCTCGCAGCTGACGGAGGCGGCCCACAAGCGCTCCCCCAAGAAGGCCGCAGCCGTTGTCGAGCAGCTCTTCGACACGGAGCACCCCGTGGTGCTGTGCACCCATCGGCCGGTACTACCCACGGTGTTCAAAGTGCTGGCCCGCCACATGCCCGCCACCATGGTCGAGGAGCTACCCGATACGGATCCGTACCTTTCCCCCGGTGAAATGCTCGTGCTCCAGATGCCACGGAACACCAAGGGCCGAGCCGTGAGTTGTGAAATCATCACCCCGTTCGACGACTGACCCGTGAGTCACTACGACCGGCGGCCTCCGGTCCGGTAGCACCGGGCCGGACCCGTAACCGGTCTGCGGGCCCGTATTCAGCACAAAGGAAACCATGTCTGCCATTCCCACGCCCTACGAAGATCTACTGGCCGAAGTCATGACCCACGGTGCCCTCAAGTCCGACCGGACCGGCACGGGTACGCGCTCCGTATTCGGCCGGCAGATCCGCTACGACCTCTCCGAGTCCTTTCCCCTGTTGACCACCAAGCGTGTCCACTTCAAATCCCTTGCCCTGGAACTGTTGTGGTTCTTGTCCGGGTCCTCCAATGTGCGCTGGTTGCAGGAACGCGGTGTGAGCATTTGGGACGAATGGGCGGACGAGAACGGTGACCTGGGCCCCGTGTACGGGGTGCAGTGGCGCAGTTGGCCGGCCGGTCACGGTGAGAGCATCGACCAGATCGCGCGCGTGGTGGAATCCATCAAGAACTCGCCGCATTCGCGCCGTCACGTAGTGACCGCGTGGAACCCCGCGGAAGTCGAGAACATGGCGTTGCCGCCGTGTCATGCGCTGTTCCAGTTCTACGTGCAGCCTCGCGAGGACGGCCCCGACGCCCTCAGCTGTCAGCTTTACCAGCGTTCCGCGGACCTTTTCCTGGGCGTCCCCTTCAACATCGCCTCGTACGCGCTGCTCACCATGATGGTGGCCCAGCAATGCGATCTGGTCCCCGGTGAGTTCATCTGGACCGGAGGTGATTGCCACATCTACGCCAATCACGTGGAGCAGGTCACCAAGCAACTGGCCCGCGAACCCTACCCGTACCCGCAGCTGAAGATCCTGCGCACACCGGGTTCCATCTTCGACTACGAGTACGAGGACTTCGAGGTGGTCGGTTACAGGTACCACCCCGGGATCAAGGCACCGGTGGCGGTATGAGCGCGGCACGATCCACATCTTTACCCGTGATCGGCCCGAACGGCCCCACCGTGGGTGCCATCTGGGCCCAGAATCCCCAGGGCATCATCGGTAAGGACGGCACGATCCCCTGGCACGTGCCCGAGGACCTGCGGTTCTTCTCGAGCACCACCACCGGGCATCCGGTGATCATGGGGCGCCGCACCTGGGAATCGTTCCCACCCCGATTCCGACCGCTTCCGGGGCGACCCAACATCGTGGTCACCAGCCGCCCCGAGACCGTGGCGGGCGACGGCGACAACGTGTGGACGGCGGCGTCGTACGCGCAAGCCCTGGAACTCGCGCTGTCGCTGCTCGACGACCCGAACGGCGAGATCTGGGCCATTGGTGGGACCCGGATCTGGGCCGACGCCCTCGCCCACGAAGCGCTGCCGTTGACTCGCGCCTACGTGACCACCGTGGACCTCGCGGTGGAGGGCGACACCGTAGCGCCGCGACTGGATGACACCTGGCGGCAACGCGAGCTGGCCGACTGGGCCGAGTCCAGCAAGGGGCCTCGTTTCCGAATGGACGAGTACACGCGCCGATAAGTCGCCGTGAGACGCGCGAAGGAACCATGACGAAACATGAGATAGCGTGATCTTGACCACTTCTACCTTGGAGGATTGAGCCGCCGTGACCACTGGCCCCACACCGAGCATCCATGAAAGCCCCACGCTCGACCTGCGTGCCAATCCCGATCGTGGCCGCTACGAGCTGTGGGACGACCAGCAGTTCATCGGCTTTTTGGGGGTTGAAATCCTCGATGACGGCACCGTGGACGTGCAGCACGCCATTGTGGCCGAGGCCTTCGGTCGTCAGGGCTACGCCCGCACCCTGGTGACCTTCGTCTTCGACAAGTTCCGTGAACAGGGCGTGCAGATCCGCCCCACGTGCACGTACGTGCTCGACTACCTGCAGCGATTCCCGAGCTATCAGGATCTGGTGGCCGAAACCCCGGATCCGCGCAACCAGGAGTAACCGTGACTCACGCCCGATCTTCGGATCGATAGACTGGGCGGCATGACTTCACAACCCTCAGCCGTAGGCTTCATTGGCTGGCGCGGCATGGTCGGTTCCGTTCTAATGGACCGTCTGCGCGCCGAAAACGATTTCGCCAGCCTCGACCCCGTATTCTTCTCCACCTCCAATGCCGGAGGCGCCGCGCCCACCATTGAGGGTATGGGTGACGCCGGGACGTTGCAGGACGCCTACGACATTGCGGCGCTGTCCGCACTTCCCATCCTGGTGACCGCCCAGGGTGGCGACTACACGAAGGCCGTGCACTCCAAGCTGCGCGATGCCGGCTGGGACGGTATCTGGATCGACGCGGCCTCCACCCTGCGCATGGAAGAGTCCTCCATCATTCCGTTGGACCCGGTCAACCGCGACGTGATCGACGCGGGCCTGGCACGCGGTGTGAAGGACTTCAGCGGCGGCAACTGCACGGTCTCGTGCATGCTCATGGGCCTGGGCGGGCTGTTCAACAACAACCTGGTGGAGTGGACCACCTCCATGACCTACCAGGCCGCGTCCGGTGGCGGCGCCCGCCACATGCGCGAGGTCATTCAGCAGTTCGGGGACATCCACGGTTCCGTGTCGGATCACCTCGCCGACGCCGCCTCGGCCATTCTCGAGATCGACCGCGCGGTGCTCGCCAAGCAGCGTTCCGGTGAGTTGGACGCCTCACAGTTCGGTGTGCCGCTGTCCGGTTCGCTCATCCCCTGGATCGACGCCGATCTGGGCAACGGCCAGTCCCGTGAGGAATGGAAGGCGGAGGCCGAGACCAACAAGATTTTGGGCCGCTCCGGCGAGGACCTGATTCCCGTGGACGGGTTGTGCGTGCGCATCGCCGCAATGCGCAGCCACTCCCAGGCGCTGACCATCAAGCTGCGCGAGGACCTTCCGGTGGCGGAGATCGAGCGGATCATCGACGCCGAGAACCAGTGGGCCAGGGTCATTCCCAACACCAAGGAAGCCAGCATGCAGGATCTGACGCCGGTGGCTGCCTCCGGTTCCCTGGACATCCCGGTGGGCCGCATCCGCAAGCTCTCCATGGGCCCGGAGTACATCTCCGCCTTCACCGTGGGGGATCAGCTGCTGTGGGGTGCCGCAGAGCCCCTGCGTCGCATGCTCAAGATCGCGACCGGCACGCTGTAGGCCTCGGCCTACTTCTTACCCGTTCCATGGGCCGTGACACGCAGGTGTCGCGGCCCTTGGAGTAAGTGATGTGGCTTGTCGCGGGCGCGGCGGAACCGCCATTCGGCCACGATGTTCGACCACCAGCGCCACGCCTTCAGGGCCAGTCGTTTGACGCGCTGGTTGAGCCGGTGCGCCCACGCGAATTCGGTGCTCCAGAGACCGATGCCCAGGAAAATGAACAACCACCCGGGGCCCGGCGTGACCAACATGATGATCCCCAGGACCACGAAGAGCGCGCCCAGCACCGTCACCAACGTCAGGTGAATGGCTCGCAGTGCGGGGTGTTTGTAGGAGAACGCCTTGACCCGCAACACGGTCCGCTGGATCCGGCCGCCTTCCTCGCCGCGCCGGATCTCTTCCTGGAGTTCGGAGCTCATGCTGTCGTGAGCACCTAGAGGCTCATCCCCACCAGGACCGGTTCGGGTACCAACCGCACGCCGAACACGTGCTCCACGCCGTCACGCACGGTACGAGCCAGGGACGCGAGGTCTTCGGAGGACGCCCTACCGCGGTTGGTCATGGCCAGGGTGTGTTTGGTCGAGACGGCGGCGCGGCCGGCGGCCACGGACTCGCCGTCGAGGTCCAGCTGCTGATTCCGCGAGCCGGGTAGCCCGAACCCCTTGCCGAATCCGGATTGGTCGATGAGCCACGCGGCGGATAATTTGGTGGCCCCGGGGATCTGTTGGCCCGCGGCGTCGAGCACGGGGTAGCGCGGGGCGTCATCAGGCAGGGCCTCCAGGCGAGCCGGGTCCTCCACAATGGGGTTCGTGAAGAATGAGCCGGTGCTGTAGGTGTCCCGGTCCTGCGGGTTGAGCACCATCCCCTTGGAGGCTCGCAGCCGCAGCACTGTCTCGCGCACGGCGTCCAGTGGTGCACACTCACCGATCTCCACACCCAGCGCCGAGGCCAGCTGCCCGTAGCGCACGGGCAGCCCCACGGCCTGGGGCAACAACCGGAATGTCACGGAGAGCACCACATAGCGCGGAGTCCCGTGTTCCATACTGCGCTTGAGCACAGAATCGCGGTAGGAGAACTCCAGGTCACCGGCGCTGAAGGTGCGGAGCTCACGTGCCTGACGATCCCACGCGCGCACGCTATCGATGGTCTGCGAAACCTCTGTGCCGTACGCGCCCACGTTCTGCACGGGAGTGGCTCCCGTGGTCCCGGGAATGCCGGACAGCGTTTCCAGGCCCGCCAGGCCCTGTTGAACGCTCCACTGAACCGCCCGCTCCCACGAGTGCCCGGCCTGCACCTCAACCAGAGAGCCACGGGCGGACGATGTCTCCACCACGTGGATACCCTCCGTGGCCACGTGCACCACGGTCCCCTCGAAGCCGTTGTCCGAGGCCAGAATGTTGGAGCCCCCGCCCACGATCAGGATCGGCTCGCCGGCATCGTCCGCCGCGGCCACCGCGCGCGTCAGTTGCTCTTCGGTCTCCGCCTTGACGTAACGGGAAGCGGGGCCGCCCACCGCGGTGGTGGTCAGATCGGCCAGTCGGGGTGCATTCATGATGGTTAACTCTAATGCTAGAACTTCACAACAACCTGGGCCTTGACCAAGACCTTGAGCGCCTTGGCCTCGGCCGGGTCCGCGCCCTCCTCGGCCATATCGGGAGCGGTGACGGTGAGGTCCACGCGCGCGGTGCGGGCCTCTTGGTCCACCGCGCCGATCGCGCCGCTCACGGACAACTCGGTTCCGGCTCGGACTTCCGTGTCGAAACGGTTCGGGACGACCACGGGCTTGGTGAAGCGGGTTTGATAATCGACAACGGCGCCCGCGTCACCCGCCCACTCGGTCACCAGACCTACGGCGGCCCCCATGGTGAACATGCCGTGGGCAATCACATTGGGAAGGCCCACGTTCTGGGCGAAGTCCTGGTTCCAGTGGATCGGGTTGAAGTCACCGGAGGCGCCGGCGTACTTCACGAGATCCGCACGGGACACCGGCACGGTGCGCTCGCCGATGGACTGACCCTTTTCGAGCTGCTCGAATGCGATATTCATTACTGGTCCTCCCCGCGTACCAACAACGACGACGTGGTGGTGGCCACTTGCTCGCCCGCCACGGTGGTGATTTCCACACGGGAGGTGATCATGGCACCCGATCCCATGGGCCGCACCTGGTCAACCGTGACGGCCGCCAGGAGTTCGTCACCGGCCACGATGGGGCGGTGATGTGTAAATCGCTGCTCGGTGTGCACCACGCGGGAGAAATCGATACCCGCGCTCGGATCCTGGACCAGTGCGG
This sequence comes from Kocuria gwangalliensis, assembly GCF_039544365.1. NCBI lineage: Bacteria > Bacillati > Actinomycetota > Actinomycetes > Micrococcales > Micrococcaceae > Kocuria > Kocuria gwangalliensis. The sequence goes on from NZ_BAABLN010000022.1 coordinate 62,066, forward strand.
CGTCGGCGCGCTGGGACACGATGATGGCAAAGGTGGGCGGGGCCACGAGATCGTCGTACCCGGCGGCCCGGGCGGACTCCACATCGAAGTGGACGCTGTCCGTGGCCTTGACCACGGAGGCGAACTCGCGGATCTTTTCTCGGGACACCTGGTAGGCGGGTGCAGCCGGATACGTGCGGCCCACCACCTCTTCTGAAATGGCCATGGCTCTCCTCGGTCGGACGAAAATTTTCCCTCAGCCTACTGGGCGGAGCATCCGGGCAAAGACAAAGACGCCGTTCCGCATGGAACGACGTCTTGGAAGTAGCGGTGGACGGGCTCGATCCGTCGACCTCACGATTATGAGTCGTGCGCTCTAACCAGCTGAGCTACACCGCCATTTCATGAATGAACCTGCGGCTCGTGTGCACAAGCCGCAGGCCCTCATCATGAGAGCCCCGACCGGGAATCGATCCCGGGACCTCCATCTTACCAAGATGGCGCTCTACCACTGAGCTATCGGGGCAACGCGGAAAACTCTAACAGCATTTCGGCGAGTTGCAAAAACGAGGTGAACTCACCGAATCCGCAGAGTATCCGCGGGGTGCCGACCGCCCGAATCCGGGCGGTCAGCGGGGTCTATCAGCGGTCGCGGAACCCACCGCTGCCCTTGGGAAAGCCCTTCTTGCGCGGACGATCCTGGTACGAGGAGCCACCGCCACGGGAACGGTCGCCACCACGGAAACCGCCGCGGTCTCCGCCACGGTCGCCGCCGCGATCCCCGCCTCGATCGGAGCGGTCACCACGGTCGAAACGACCGCCGCGGTCGCCATCACGGTCACGGAACCGGCCGCCCTCACGGGAGCCACCGCGAGAGCCGCCGCCACCGGGGCCGCGATCCTCCTGGATGCGGATCGGGGCGCCGTTGATGCGGGTGTTGGACAGCTTGTCCATGGTGCCCGCGGGCAGGTTCTCGGACAAACCCACCAACGTGAAGTTGGGGTGAATGTCGATCGCGCCGATCTGCGAACCGTTCAAGCCACCCTCGTGGGTCAGTGCGCCCACGATGGCGCCCGGTGCCACGCGGTCACGATGCCCAACAGCCAGCTTGTAGGTACGCATGCCGGCCTCGGGACCGCTGCGGCGACCGCCGCCGCCGCCACGCGGGCCGTCGGAGCCCTCACGGCGGTCACGCTCGCGCTTGCGCTGCGGAACCTCGGGAAGCTCTTCGGCCAGGAACGGGCGACCGTCCTGAGCAATCACGGCCAGCGCTGCCGCGATCTCGGCGGCGTCCACGTCGTGCTCGTTCTCGTACTGCTCCACGAGCTCGCGGAAGAACGCCAAGTCCTCGGACTCAATGGTCTCCGCGATCTGGTTCGCGAAGTTTTCCTTACGAGTGCGGTTGACGTCCTCGACGGACGGCATGCGCATTTGCTCGACCGGCTGACGCGTGGCCTTCTCGATGGCGCGCAGCAGGTACTTCTCCCGCGGCGTCATGAAGAGAATGGCCTCGCCCTTGCGGCCCGCGCGGCCGGTACGGCCAATGCGGTGCACGTAGGACTCGGTGTCGTGGGGAATGTCGTAGTTGACGACCAGGGAGATACGCTCCACGTCCAGACCGCGGGCGGCGACGTCGGTGGCGACCAGGATGTCCACCTTGCCGTCACGCAAGGAGTCCACCGTGCGCTCGCGCAAATTCTGCGGGATGTCACCGTTGATCGCGGCTGCGGTGTAACCGCGGGCCTTGAGCTTGTCGGCGATCTCCTCGGTCGCGGCCTTGGTGCGGACGAAGACGATCACGCCGTCGTAGTCCTCGACCTCGAGCACGCGGGTCATGGCGTCCAGCTTGTGCGGGCCCATGACCTGCATGAACCGCTGACGCGTGTTGGTGCCCGTGGTGGTCTTGGCCTTGACCGTGATCTCCTTGGGATCACGCAGGTACTGCTGCGCGATCCGGCGGATGGCCTTGGGCATCGTGGCGGAGAACAGGGCGACCTGCTTTTCCACCGGAGTTTGGCTGAGGATCTTCTCGACGTCCTCGGAGAAGCCCATGCGGAGCATCTCGTCGGCCTCGTCGAGCACCACGTAGGCAATGTCGTCGAGCTTGAGCGAGCCCTTGCTCAGGTGATCGATCACGCGACCGGGGGTGCCCACCACAACCTGCGCACCGCGGCGCAGACCGGCCAGCTGCGGGCCGTAGGACGAACCGCCGTACACGGGCAGCACGGTGAAGTCGTCAAGGTGGGTCGCGTAGGAACCAAAGGCCTCCGCCACCTGCAGCGCGAGCTCACGGGTGGGCGCGAGCACCAGCACGCGGGTGGAGCGCTGGGGACCGTGCAGGTCGGACAGCTCCGCCAACTTGGACAGCGCGGGAACTGCGAAGGCCGCGGTCTTGCCGGTACCGGTCTGGGCCAGACCCACCACATCGCGACCGCTCAGCAGTGCGGGAATGGTGGCTGCCTGGATGGGCGAGGGGTACTCGTACCCGACGTCGTCGAGTGCGGCCAGAATGCGGCCGTCGACGCCGAGTTCGGCGAAGGTGGGAGTATCGGGCTTGGATTCGGCGGGCTCAGCGGCGCTTTCGGCGCCCTGCAAAGCCTCGGTAGTAGTGGGCGTCTCAAGCTCTGCAGCAGTTTCGGGAGTGGATTCAGTAGGCATGGGTGAACCTCGCTTCGGTGGGGTAGAAATGATTGACACCGGTGCGTGCGGTCCTACCGCGTGTGCCCCTGATCGACATGCCTGCTACGGCGAAACGATTTAATGAGGACAGAAAAACCGGGATGATAACGTCAAAGTTTAGCGCACTTCGTTGCGTTACGGAGACTCCCGGCCCAGCAGAATGATGTTCTCCTCGTCACGTTCGATGACATATTGCTCGCCATACAGTTCTTGGGCGTACGCTGCGGGATCCTCCGGCGGGTCCTCCCCCCACGCACCGCCTTCGCGATCGATCACCACGAAGTCGGGCGCCGGGTCATCCGTATTACCGATCCAATGCACGTCCGCTCGGGACACCAGCCCATTGATCAATGTCAGGTCCGTGGCTACCGATGCTCCTTCCGGAACGGCCCGGACCGTGGCGTCCTTGACGTCCGCCCGAGGGTCCTGGCGCCAGGCCTCCCCCGTGACCAAGTGGGCGAGCGGTTGCTGTGTCGCGACCGCGAGCGCCACGACCAGGGCAACCCACGGTCCGAGCTCGGCCGCTGCCCGTGCGGCCCGGGATCGGGTGCCCGCCGCCCGCAGTCTCACCACCGCGTCGATCACCGCGATGAACACAATGGGCATGATCACCGCGTTGTAATGCCACCCCGGGCCCCAGTACCCGTCATTGGGCGAGAGCATTCTCCACGCGAGCGTGGGCAGGGCGATCAGGACAAGCGGGGAGCGCACCGCGACCAACGCACCGGCCGCAAGGGTGAGCAACCACGTGCCCAGTTTCTGGTCGGGCACGAACAATGTGATCACCGCTGCGGCCGGGTCGCGCAGGATACCGGCGACGTCCAATTTGTCCGCGTACGCGAACGCATCGTTGGGGTTCAGCCCCGGCAGGATCACCCAGACCGCCAGCAGACTCACACCGATTCCCCACGCCATCAGCAGCGCTCCGAGCACGGCCGGTTGCTGCGAGGTGCGGCTCAGCGCCGTGACAAGTTCCTTGGCCGACGACGACGCTGGCCCGCCTCCCGTGACGCGGCCCGTGGGTTCATACACGCAATGCAACCACAGCGCCGACACTCGCGCTGTGGGCCGCAATGCGTGCCCCACCATCACGGCACCGACGGCGGCGACCGTCATCCCCAGGTCCTCCTTCACGAGGGCGACCGGGGCGGCCCACAGAGCCGCCGAAGGCCAGCGCCGTTCCCTCAGGGCACACACGGAGAGGGCAAGCAGCGGCACCGCCAGCGCGATCTCGTGGAACTGCACGGCCACCGCGCCCTGCAGCCCGAAGCTCAACCCGTAGGCCACCGCGACGGCCGCGGCCGGTGCTGGTCGTAAGGCGCGAGCGGCGCACCAGGAGACCACACCCACGGACCATCCCAGCAGGATGTCCTGAAGAATCATCGGCGTGAGAGCGGACGGAAACAGCCAATAGCCGGGCGCCAATACCGCCAGCAACGGATGGAAGTGATCGCCGAGCAGGTTGAAATCATGGCCCTTGATATTCACCACGGGTGGCTGCCCGGCGGCGTAGGACTGCAGCAGTTGGGTGAAGATCGCGTTGTCCCATGAGGGCACCTCCCATTGATGCCACTGTGTGAGGGAGAACAGCGTGTAAAGCAGTGTGAAGACCACGCCCATCCCGACCGGCCACCAACGCAGGTGATCACGGATCCGTGCGTTGCACCCGACAAACACGGTCTTCGGGGACGCGGCATGCTCAATCGCTGTGGACACGGGATTTCCTGACGTGGGGTGCGCTCGTGGGCAGGATATCCCAGCGGCCCTGTGCGCCGGTGAACACGAGGGCCGCGCATAGCTCGTCTCGCGCGGGGCGCACTGCACCCCGGCCTGTCCTTCGCGGCGCCCGAGGCCTATGCATGTCGTGGGCGCGTGAAAAGATGACGAGTATGTCCTTGCACGCGACCGTGGGCCCCGCGAAGCAACCCGCGGTGGAGCCCGTCCGGCTTCAGTGGTCACCGGTAGCACCTGTCCATCTGGGACAGACCCTCTCCGTGCTCGGGCGCGGTAGCGCCGACCCCACGGTGCGCGTGTTGTCCCCCGATTGCGTATGGATCACCACCAGACATCACGACCTGGCCGTCTCCGCTCGCTTCACACGGGCGCCCTCCGGCGCGGTGAGCACCACCTTGGAGCGGGACATCGTGGTGGACGCGTGGGGACCGGGCGCGATCACGTGGATCGAGAGTGCTCCCAACTGGTGCGGCGCCGCGGACGACTGGACGGTTTTCGAAGGTTCCGCCGCGTACCACCTGTTGCCGGAGCGATTACGGCTGGCGCGGCGTCGGCACCCCGGCTTGAGGCTGCCCGCAACCGGCGCGGTCATCGACCGGGCGGTCATCGCCATCATCGAGCAGCGTGTCACGGCCATGGAGGCCATCAGGGCCTACCGCTACCTGGTGCGCTTGGCCGGTGAACGCGCGCCGGGTCCCGCTCCGGCCGGCATGTACGTACCTCCCACCGCGGAGCAATGGCGGAGAATTCCCTCGTGGCAGTGGCACCGAGCGGGTGTGGATCCGCAACGCTCCGCAACCGTCATGCGAACGATGCAGCGTGCGAGTGCGCTGGAAAGACTGGGCGCGCTCGATGATCCCGCGCGGGTGCGGGCCAAACTTCAAACACTCAACGGCATAGGGGTGTGGACCGCCGCAGAGATCACCCAGTGCACGCACGGGGATCCGGATGGCATCAGCGTGCGTGACTACCACTTGGCGGATTACGTGTGCTGGTTCTTCGATGGCGCACCGGGTTCGGACGATCGGATGGAGCAATTGCTGGAACCGTGGCGGGGGCACCGTCAGCGCGTGGTCCGGTTGATCAAAGCCAGCGGTCACCGTAAGCCGTCTTTCGGACCTCGCCTGGCTCCTGCGGACCATCGCCGGCATTAACCTTGGCTGCTGCGTCCTCGCCGGTCCCGGGCCGGTCACCGGCCAAGTGAGGGTTGGTTAACCTAGCTTGCTAATCATTGGGGCCCGGAGCAGACTTGACGCATGAGCGAGCACGTCATTGCCGAACCCCACAACGACAAATACGCCGAGAAACTCAACAAACTCCGCGCCGGGGTCCTGGGCGCGAACGACGGCATTGTGTCCGTGGCTGCCACGGTGGTCGGTGTTGCCGGTGCGACCGGCGATTCTTGGCCGATTCTCATTGCCGGCTCGGCGGCGGTCATCGGCGGCGCCCTGTCCATGGCCCTGGGTGAGTACGTGTCGGTGTCCAGCCAGAAGGACTCGCAGGAGGCCCTGATCGCCAAAGAAGTGTTGGAGCTCGAGCAGATGCCGGAGGCCGAGCTGGAAGAGCTGACCGACATTTACCGGTCCCGCGGGCTATCTCACGACACAGCTAGGCACGTGGCGGTTGAACTCACCGAACGCAATGCGCTGCTCGCGCACCTGGATGCCGAGTTGGGCATCGACCCCGAGAACATCCCCAGCCCGTGGGCCGCGGCGTGGGCATCGGCTCTGGCCTTCCTCCTCGGCTCACTCCTCCCCATGCTCGCCATCCTGCTGCCCCCGCCGGAATGGCGGATCCCCGTCACGTTCGTTGCCGTGCTCGTTGCCCTGGCAATCACGGGCACTCTGGGCGCGCGGCTGGGTGGCACCCCGCACGTGGGACGCGCGGCCGCTCGCGTGGTCATAGGGGGCGCGCTCGCACTCGGAGCCACGTTCCTCATCGGATCAATGCTGGGCGTCACCGCGGCGTAGACACCATTCGTGAACCCGAGGGGAGACCACGCCAAGGAATCGACGCGCCCTGTGAGTCCGAACGTGCAAAAACGCAGGGGCGCTCTCCATCCGGAGAGCGCCCCTGCGGGGTTTAAGTCTTGCGCTGGGTCAGTCGACCTGCTCGCCCTCAGCGGCCTGCTTCTCGACCTCGGCGCGAACCTCTTCCATGTCCAAGCCCTTGACCGCGTCAATGACCTGGTCCAGCGCGTTGCCGGGCATGGCACCGGGCTGCGAAAAGACCAGAATGCCCTCACGGAAGGCCATGAGGGTGGGAATGGATGAAATCTGTGCGGCGGCAGCCAGTCCCTGCTGGTCCTCGGTGTCCACCTTGCCGAACACGATGTCCGAGTGCTGCTCGGAAGCGGCTTCGTAGGTGGGAGCAAACTGCTTGCAGGGTCCGCACCAGTCGGCCCACCAGTCCAACAACACGATGTCGTTGTCGGAGATGGTCTGACCCAGAGTGTCTTGGGTGATGTCTACAGTAGCCATGGAGCCAGCCTAAAACGCCGCGACGGCCAACCCCAGAGCGTTCACTGCTGGCACAAGAGCCCGCTCCACGGCCGACCACCGGAAGGACCCGCGTGAACCCACAGCTTGGCATCATGACGTGGGGAGACATCGCGCCGGATCCTTTGACGGGTCAGCTCCCGAGTCCCTCGGGACGCCTCACGCATGTTCTGGAGTTGGCCAGAACGGCAGAATCCGTGGGGCTCGACATTGTGGGTGTCGGTGAAGGGCACGGGGCTCATCGCGTCAATCAAGACCCCTTCCTGCTGCTCTCCGCACTGAGCCGGGTCACCGAGCGGATCCGGTTGTCCGCTGCCGCCAGCGTGCTCACGACCGCAGACCCGGTTCGCATTGCCGAACAGCTCAGCCTCCTGTCGTTGCTCTCCAACGGTCGCGTGGACCTCGTGGCCGGAAGGGGCGCACTCCCCCAGGACCAGGACCTATTTGCCGTCCCATCGCACCTGCGGGAAGAAATTTTCGAGGAGCGCCTCGACCAGCTCCTCGACGTACTTCGCCCGGGCCCGTCGGACCTGCTCGGCGATTTCCGCGACCATGCAAGGGACGTCGAACTACCCGCTACCGGGCGGGACCCACGCGATCTTGTGTGGGCGGCGTCGTCGGGCTCGCCCAGGTCCGTGCTGCGCGCGGCGGGGCACGGGCTCGGTGTCATGCTCAACGTCATGGAGGGCGAGTGGCGCAACCTGCTGCCGTACGTCAAGGCCTACCGCGAGGCCCTGCGTGGATTCGGGGACCGAACCTCGGCGCGCGTGGGTCTCGCAGTGCCCGCCTTGGTGATCCCCGACGACGCCGCAGCCGATCCCTGGCGAGCGGCCGTCGAGTTGGCGCACCCCTACTTTTCGGCGGGTACCCGCACCTATGGGGCGGCCTCGCCGGAGGACCCGACATGGACCCTCGACGAATTCGCGGCTCAGTGCGCTCCGACCGGTTCGCTCGTGGTGGGAGGTGTGAGCGAGGTGGTCGAGAAGCTGGCCGTGCTGCGGCATGAACTGGGTCTGGAACGGATATTGCTGCGCGTGGATATCAACGGGCTGCCGCATGACACGGCTATCCAAACGGTTCGCCTGCTGGGTGAACAAGTGCTGCCGCAGCTGCGCGAACAGCACATGCCCGGCGAGGACCCGCCGCGCCTTCACGGATGATGTATTCCAGATGGGCTCCTCCCACGCGCGGCGCTTGACCGTTCATGCTGGACAACCGGTCATGGACCCTGGTTTCCGGGGGAGATACGAATGCCAGCCGCCATGCCTCCGGCCGGGAGTTCCCGGAGGGCGGACATGAAAAAACCCGGACCGTCCGGTCCGGGTTTTCGCTGTGGCAGATGAGGGATTCGAACCCCCGTAGGCATAGCCAGCTGATTTACAGTCAGCCCCCTTTGGCCGCTCGGGTAATCTGCCGCGGCATTACTCACGTGAATAAGTAATAAGGTGCCCCCGCGAGCGGGAGCACCTCAACATTACACAGGGATGACCCCGAGTCCAAAATTGGCCAGGGCCATTTCAAAGTCCGGTGAGTTGGCGGACGATTTCGGGGTGGTGGTCTAGTGCGCGCAGGGTGGCGGTGATGTTGGTG
>NZ_BAABLN010000023.1:0-69279 GCF_039544365.1 Kocuria gwangalliensis
TCCGGTAACCCACGAATATCTGTGAGCGAGGCCCCGGCCCGCAACCCCCCAAGGCACCCGGGCGGTCACTACATACTGTCTAGGTGTTGTGGGTCATGAGGTTCTTGTCAGGGGTGTGTTGGTGAGGTGAGGAACGGGCTCCTTGCCCAGGATGGAAGTTGCTACAGCGACCGTCCGAGACGAAAGAGCCCGTTCATGACCCACCGTAATGCACCCTTGACCCCTACCGGCAGGCTGCGCATGGTGTTGCGCCACCTCGATGATGGGATCCCCAAGGCCCACGTGGCCGCTGAGTTCCGGGTCTCGCGCCCCACCGTAAGCACCTGGGTGACCCGTTATCTGGCCGAAGGTGAGCAGGGTCTAACCGATCGCCCCTCGGTCCCGGACACTTCCTCGGCCCAGATACCACCGCAAGTGGTGGAACGCATAGAAGCCCTGCGGCGGGGGCGTAAGTGGTCCGCGCGCCGGATCTGGCACCACCTGGCCGCCGGCGGCTACGACCACGACCCCGCCCAGGACCCGGGGCTCTTCCACGCTCCGGTGATCATCGCGCTACGCACCGTGGGCCGGTGGCTGGCCCGGCTGGGGATCTCTCGGCTGCGGGATCTAAGCCCCGACGGGGACAACGCCCGAAGCACCCCGGGGCGGATTCGGGCGTACTGGCCCGGGGCATATGGTGCATTTGGATGTGAAGAAGGTCGGGCGGATCCCCGACGGGGGCGGCTGGGCCGCCCATGGCCGCGGCACCACCAAGGCGAAGGCGGCCAAGCGCGGGCCCGGGGCCAGGGCCGGTTACACCTACCTACATACGGCCATCGACGGGTTCTCCCGCCTGGCCTACACCGAAGCCGCCGACGACGAGAAAGCGGTCACCACCATCGGGTTCTTCTCCCGGGCCAAAGCGTTCTTCACCGCCCATGGCATCGAGAAGATCCATCGGGTGGTCACCGACAATGGGTCCAACTATCGCGCCGCGGACTTCACCCGCACCGGGAAAGCCCTGGCCTCCCGCCATCAGCGCATCTGTGCCTACACGCCCCGGCACAACGGGAAGGTCGAACGCTACAACCGGTTACTGGTCGATGAGGTGCTCTACACCCGCACCTACACCAGCGAACACGCCCGACGCACCGCGGTGGCGGTCTGGGTCAATCACTATAATTACCATCGACCCCATACCGCCTGCGGCGGCCAGCCCCCGGCCTCACGCACCCCAGCCCGTGTCAACAACGGATCCGAGTTCATCAACCACGACGTGGTCAACTGGGCCGCCGACAAAGACATCTACTTCACCCGGTCACGGCCCTACAAGAAGAATGACCAGGCCACCATCGAGTCCAAGAACGGACACCTGGTGCGCCGCTACGGGTTCTATTACCGCTACGACACCGGCGCCGAACCTCAACTGCTGAACCGGCTTTGGCCCCTGGTCAACGACCGGTTGAACTACCTGTCTCCCACGAAGAAACCCACCGGCTGGAGCGCCGACGCGGCCGGCCGGCGCAAACGTCTCTACGACGCCCCACAGACCCCATACCGCCGGCTGCTGGACTCCGGGACACTCAGTCGCGCCCAGCAAGCCGAACTCAGGACGCGCCACGACAGTCTGGATCCGGTGGCCATCGCCACTGAGATCGACCGGATCCACCAACAACTAATCCGCCTAGCCGCCGAAAAGACACACCACCTCGAACGAGAAGTCCAAGCCGCCTCCACCCTGCCCCACCCCGCCGGCATCAAGCTCCACCACCGGCAGGCCAGCTAGATTTCCCGGGGAATTGACTATGAGGCATCACGGTGGATCTGCCGGGTTGGTACCAAGACCGCGTTCGCCGTCACGATCAAATCAGCGGCAATCGCAATCATCGCTACGCTCACCGCGGAGGACGCCTCTTGCCGACCCCAGCATGTGGTGGTCGGTAGCCACCTACGGGGTCAGGCTCGGTATACGTTGGGTTGCGGCGGGGGGATCCTATTTCTTGCTTACCCCCACTGCATGGAGGCGAGGCGTTCACGATCGCCGTCCGTCTCGAACTGGGCCACGATTGGCTTGATGTCCACGGGTACAAGCTCCTGAGCAGGGTCTGTGATGCGGTGGACTTTAATCCACATCACGTCGTCGGGCCGAGATGTGACTGGCTGGGCCACAGTCAGGGTGAGCTTGTAGCTCTCATGTGTGTCGTCTATTGGCGTCATCTGAACTTCGCCCTGTTCGTCGAGATAGAAGTCGCTGTGACCGTCGATGGTCTGGTTGATGACCGAAGCGTTCCACCATTCAAAGCCCTCGGTCGTGTAAAGACCATCGAATCGAGGGCGCCGCGTATCAAAGTCCTCCACCAACAGGGCTTCGCTGAATTGTGGACTGTTCTCCCGGGCGATCTCCATGGCCGTCTCGGCGATAACCTGTGGGGTGGCGTTCTCCGGTAGGCGCTCCTCAAGCTCTTCCTCTCCATATTGGAACCACTCATTAAGCGCGTCGACGAAGTCAAAGGCGAGTTCCTGGTCCGACTGACCGGCTTCAAGCTGAGGTAGGGCAACCGCCGAGGGTGTCGCTGTGGCACTGGGCTGAGTCGCTGGCGCTGTCACATCACCACCTCCGGAGCCTGTGCTTCCACCGCATGCTGTCAGCAGGAGTGAGACCGCACAGGAACCAGTGACGATCTTCAGGGCCGTGGTTCGCATGGAGCCTCCTGAGGTAGCGTCTCTCCTGTTAACTTGAGCATATGGCGAGGAACGCCTGGTGGGAATAGCTGTAGAATCTAGCTCGCCACAGCCATAAGGGAAGCAGCGAACAACGAAAGCACTCCGGCGCCGATTAACCAAAGGGACCAGCCAACTTTGAGGTGCTTTTTCCACGCTATACCGGCCATGATCACAATTTGCCGGGACAGTACAAGGGTGACGTCGTCTGCCCTGAGCTCGGTCTCAAGAAATTCCGGTCTCCAGTCCTTTGCATGTCCGAAGAATATAAAGTTGTCGTGCCGTTCGGCTTTTATCTGACGCACACGGAGCGAAGGAGCTACTGCCGAGAGCGCCAGGAAGCCGCCAAGAATGAAGAGCGCAACGCTCGCCCAATACGGGAAGCGTACCCAGTTGTTACTGATATCCGCGAAAATCATTCTCTCCGCTGACAGAGCTACAAGCGCCGCGATGGCAGCCGAATCAAGGGCTACTGCAAAGCCTGCTTTGGCGTCTACCTTGCCAGTCCAGTCCAACTGAGCGGAATGGATCTGCCAGGCATGCTCGGCAGGAGTAGTCACTAGACCTCCATCCAACCGGTGCTGTGGAACGTCGTCGCATAGCCACCTAGTACGTCGCGGCCGTGGGACGCCGTCCAAAATGATTCACCTTCCAAGGCGAGAAGTGTTTCGTTCAAGTCGTCGTGGACTGCCTTGGTGACGTTAATGGTAGAACCCCGGTAATCACTGAGTCTGGCAGCGTCATTGGGTGCGTCGCCGATAGATATTAGATCGTTGCTGTTGCGAACACCGCCTCGCACAATTAAAGCCTCCCCGGTGTCAATACCGATGCCGTGGCTAATTTGATATTGCTTAGAGACATCGTTCCATTTGGTTTCGATGGCGGGTTTGATGACCTGATGCACGGCCCAGTTGATGCCGAAAGCTGCCCGAACTGCCTTGCGGTTCTTGTCTTCGCCCATGAAAATCGCCATGACCCGGTCGCCGTCGAAGCTCCGAATCTCACCTCCGTACTGGCGAAGGATCCTTGATGCCGAGTTGATGTACGCCCGAATGATGATGGCGGTGGCTTCTTTTGTGAAGCGGTGAGCTAGCTTGCTGGAGCCGGCCAGATCTGCGTACAAGTAAGTTGCATCGACGAGCTTGCCGCCGTTCTTCATGACTACGTCGTCGGTTTCGGGCACCTTGGTGCCGTTGCTAATGTTCCAACCGGCATAAAAAATGTCGCGCACTGACGACTCAATGGAGGGGTGCATGGCTCACTTTCTTGTGGGCTGTTTGCTTATGTGTCGAATCTAGCGATGCCCTCGGACAAGCTGGCCCTGCAGGACCATCCTGCGTGTGCCGTGGCGGAAGCCCAGAAGGCGTGCTTGACATGATGGCCTCCTATTAGGTCGGGCAGGCGCGGGTGCTTCCACAAACAATTTGATACGTCAACATAATGAGAGTGGGCTGGTGCGTGTTCTCTAAGGCGGCTTGGGAAGTGCTGGGTAGCGTGTGAGGAAGATTTCCGATCTCACTCAGAAGCCCCCCATGGCCCGAGCCCGTAAGAGGACATAAGTCAAGGGGTAGTTGAGCAGTGACACCTTTCTCCTCCCGGAACCCCAGGAGGTTCGTGATAACACATACGGCAAGTTCGCTCAGGAAGCGTGGAGGACGACCGCGCCCGAGAAGTACGCCCAGATTCCGGATCCGGACGCGTGGTTTGAGGCGTTGGGGGCAATGGATAGGGGACCATCGTTCATGAGATCGAGTAGAACACGCTGCTTCCCGTCTGAACAGCCCTTACCACCCGATATCAACGCGGCGACTCCAGGGGCTCATCCCCGGCGCGGGTCTCACTGCTCAGGCTTGCGCCGTCGGCCGTCTCCAGCACCTCACCCCGCTCCCCCGCGGCCCCATCCTCGGCGGCCGCGTGGGCATACTCGGCGGAGACACGGCGGTACACAGGGGTAAGGAAGGCAAGGGCCGCGGCCAGGATCATCAACGCGCCGGCGCACAGGAAGATGAGCGCGATTCCCCGGGCGGTGCCCTCTCCCAGCAGCGGTTCCAGTGCTGCGGCCCCGGCGTCGCTGCGGGCGTAGGGGATGATCCAGAACTCGGCCAGCGGCGCCACCACGAAGGCGGTGACGGGCGCGGCCGAGGACTCGAAGGCCATGGCGAACCCGAACACGCGGCCCTGCCGGGCCAAGGGCACCACGCGCTGGATGACGGTCTGCTCGGCCGCCTCCACAGCGGGGAACAGCGCCATGTACAGCCAGGTGCCGGCGATGTACAGCCACCCCCACTCCCGGATCGTGAACAAGGCACCCAGCAGGCCCAGCACCATCACCACCAGCAGCATGGTGCGCAGGGGGTTGCTGCCCAGCCCCACCTTCCCGATCACCGCGCCGCCCACGATGAACCCGGTGGACGCCAGGGCGAAGAGGCCACCCCACATCTCCACGGAGAACAGCTCCAGCCCGTAGGGATCCATCAGGGCAATGTAGGCGCCTCCAATGAAGTTGTTGAAGGTGCTGAAGATGATCAGGGCGAACAGCCCGGCCACCGCCATGACCGCGCGCCAGGAACCGGCCAGATCGAACCCGCCGTGGGCGTCCGACGGCGCGGGCTCGGCTTCTTCCGGCATCCTCACCGTGAGCAGGTGCCCAAAGGCCAGGGCGGTGAGTACGACGGCGATGACCACCGTGGCGCCCATGCCCAGCAGGCCGATGGACAGCCCCGAGAGCACCGAGGTGACCATGAAGGCGATCCCCTGGACCATCCCGACCAATCCGTGGGCGTTGGCGCGTCTTTCTGGTTCCACGAGGATGGTTACCGTGGTGGACAGGGCGATGTTGCGCATGTTCTCCACCACGGCCCCGATGAGGGTCACGGCCGCGAATCCCCAGAACCACGGACCGTCCAGCCGAGCGATCTGGCCCTCCGGGGCGAGGAGAAAGACCGCACCGGCGAGCAGGAACATCACCAGGGTGAACAGTGCGGCAAAGCGCATGACCGCCAGCTTGCGGTAGCGGTCCACCAGCGTGCCGAAGCTGATGGAACTCAGGGCGAGCAGCAGCATGTAGATCCCGCCGACCACCCCGGTGGCGATCACGTTGCGGGTTTCCAGGTAGATCCAGAACGTCAGGGCGAACCACAGGTAGCTCGTGGTCAGGTTGGCCACGGCCGTGTTCACCAGGATGTTCACAAACGTGCGACGCCGCGACGGCTCGGATCGTGCCTCGGAGACCGGTGACGTTCGGTTCTCGGTCACACATTGAGCGTAGTGGAACTCGGAACCGCCGGACAGAGCCCAGTGCCGCGGCAACAATCTTTGGCGTGCTCCGCTGACCCGGCGGTCGGTGCAGGCTCTTGGTCACCGCTCCTCAAATAATTCCACCAACCCCTCCCCATCCAGCACACCCGCCGGATGGGGGCCCGCGGCCTCGAACGACGCCGCCCACTCCCGCGGCAACGGACGCCGGCCGCCCACCAGAACCAGATTCCCGGCGTGCTCACGCGTGAACAACTGCCGGTCCGCCAGGCACCACACGTCGGCGAACACGGAACGCATCACCCGGGCTTGGTCCGTGAAGAAGGTGAGGCCGGCGTCGTCGCCCACGTTGACCACCATGACCCCGCCCGGGGCGAGCAGCTGCGCGGCCTCCTCATAGAAGAAGGCCTCCGTGAGGTGGGCGGGCGCATCAATGCCGGTGAAGACATCGAGCACCACCACGTCAACGGTGCCCGGTGCGGCCGCGTGCGGGAGGGCCGCGCGGGCGTCGTCGACGACCATCCGCACATCCGCGTCCGCCGGTAACGGCAGCGCCTCGAGTACGAAACCGGGCAGCTCCGGCTCCAACTCCACAGCTACCTGCGCCGATCCGGGGCGGGTGGCCGCAATGTAGCGGGCCAGGGTCAGGGCGCCCGCGCCCAGGTGCACGGCGGTGATCGGAGACCCCGCCGGGGCCACGACATCCACCACGTTGCCGACCCTCCGCAGGTACTCGTAGAAGATTTCCTCCGGGTGCGCGAGATTCACGTGCGACTGCTCCGCGCCGTCCAAGGACAGCACCCACCCGCCATCCGTGAACTGATCCGGGGCGATCTCCGCGTGCACTCCGGCCGCGGTGAGGTACCTGCGCATGCCGTTCATCGAGTCGGGGACGCCGGGTCTTCCCCGCTCACTCCCCGTCAATCTTCTGGGACTCGGCCCAGTCCCGGCCGGGATTTCCACCCCACGCGTCCCACGCCACACGTCCCGGGGAGGGGTAATCGTCCTCGCCGCCGTGGAAGCCCTCTGCGGAGCGGTCCACCTCATGACGCTTGAAGTATGCGCGCATTTTCTTGATGACCTCATCGTCCACGGTCTGGCCGTCGGCCAACTGGTGCGCGCGATGCTCACCGGTGTCCGTGAAACCTTTGCCGGCCTTGCCCTCGTCGATCCATTTCACGGCGCGCTGGGCCGCCTCCTGCACCTTTTTGATCGGGCGGTGACCTGAATCGTCGTCCTTGTCGCCGTCCGTGGCGTCCGTGAGCGCGGACTCGTGATGGGCGGCTTGGGAACCGGTTTTCTCGGATTCCACCACGTACACGGGATCGTCCTCGTCGGCCCGGAACGTCTGATTCTTGAACTCCAGGTCCTTCGTGTGTTTGGACTGCACGGTCCCGTACGTGGTGCCCTGCGGGGTGTTCCACCCGACCCGGTCACCCTTGCTGAAAGCCATGTGAACGCCTTTCTCATCATCGACCGCAGAAACCGTCGAGCCGGGGTTGCGTTCCGACCGAACCCGTCCGCGGGCCTTCAGTAGACCACACGGGACGACACCGCGTCACCGGCGCATACCCGCCGCTAACCCATGGATTTAAGGTTCCCTATTCCCGCAAAACGCCTCACAAAACGTAATACGGAACCTTAAATCCCGCGGCGGCCACCAGGAGACCCCCGCACCCACCCCGGCGCCCGCTCCGGCCGCGGCCCCACACCCACCGCGAGCGCCGGGAACACACTCAGCACGGGCACCCATCGGACGAGCTTCACGAGCCACATTGGCGGCCGCAGTTCCCGCCCGTTGATCGCCGGCATGATCAGCCGCGCGTGCAGGACACGCTGCAGACCCTGAACGACGATGGTGGGCACCATGCGTCGCCGCTGGATCCGGGCCAGCGCCCGCCGTTCGTCCCGCTCCGACACGGAACCGGCCAGCAACAGCGGCGCCAGTACACGCGCCGCCGCCACCGCATCCTGCACGGCCAAATTGATGCCCACGCCACCCACCGGGGACATCGCGTGCGCGGCATCCCCGATGCACAGCACACCCGGGGCGTACCAGCGCCGCAGTCGGTCCACGCGCACGTCCAGGTGCTTCACGTCGGCCATGGACTCGATCCCGGACACCCCGTCGGCTGCTTCGGGGAACAGCGCCGCGGCGTCGGCCCGGAAGGCGTCGAGACCGCGGGCGCGCACGGCGTCGTCGGCGCCCTTGGGCCCGAGCTGCGCGACCTGGATGTAGCCGTCGCGGGGGATGCCAATGGCCACGCGCCCGCGGTCGGTGCGCGGCAGCAGCGACTCGCCCGCGTGGCGAGCGGCGGGGAGGCGGTACCACCAGACGTCGAACTTGACGGGGATCTCGCGCGCGGGCAGGCCCACGTCCTGACGGATCACGGACCAGCGGCCGTCGCACGCGATCGTGAGGTCGGCCAGCACGCGGCCGGGGCCATCCTGGGATTCCACGACGACGCCGCTCACCCGCCCGTTCTCGCGCACCACACCGGTGACCTCGTGCTCGGTGAGCAGGGTGAAGGTGGGTTCAGTGGCGGCCGCCTCGGCCAGCAGACTGAGCAGATCCCACTGCGGGACCATGGCGATATAGGGGTGGCGCACGGGCAGGCGCGAGAAGTCGACCATGCGCACGGAGGACCCGCCGGGAAGGGGCAGGTCCACGTGAGTGACCTTGGAGTGCGAAATGGCGTTGAAGCGCTCGAACAGCCCGAGGTCCTCCAACAGGGCCAGGGTGGTGGGGTGCACGGTGTCCCCGCGGAAGTCCCGGAGGAAGTCCTGGTGCTTTTCCAGCACGGTGACCGCCACGCCGGCGCGGGCGAGGAGCAGGCCCAGCACCAGGCCCGCCGGGCCACCGCCGACAATCGCGCAGGTGGTGCGCCGGAGAGTACCGGGCTGAGTGGTCCTGTCGCTCATGAAAGTGCTCCTCTCGGGGAGCGGGCGTTATCGCTAGGCTCGTAGGTTTGAGGCTACTCCGGTTGGGGAATCGCACTACTTCTAGCAGGAACCAGTAGGAAGTCGGCCACGCATATGCTGTCGACATCGGGGTAGGAGCCAACTAACATTGAGATAGCCCACTCCCGCAGGGAGCAGGGAAGTTAAGGCCAGGGCCCCCGCGCTGACGGGACCTGGCCTTCGCGTTTTCTATAGCGGTATGTTGATCCGCTCGATCGTTCCATCATATTGATCGAACCACGTTCGATCGCCGATCTCGGCCTCACCCAATGCCCCCGGACGCCAGTAAAGCTGCTCCATGCACTGAGCCCGCGTTCTCTCCTGCCTACGGTGGTTGAGCGGAGCCCAACCTCCACGAGGTGCACTTTCAAATACACCCCGCGGAGAGTTGAGGTGGACGGTGACCCCTACCTCCTTGCCGTAGATCCCTCTCCGTCGCGCGGCTCGTCCCGTCCGCCGCGCCGTCTACGGCGGCGCGTTTCCCCGTGGCCGTCGTGGGACTCGTAAATGGGCTGCCCCGCCGCCGTGGCGTCCACGGCCTGGATCTGTCCCGTGTCCGGGTCGGTGTTCTCCCGGGTGACCAGCGTGAACTTCTGGTGCCCGTAGTCGTTGACCGCGGAGCGGACCGCACGGCGCATCACGGACTCGGACAGCCGCTGGCGCAACCACATGGGATCGGCCTGCAGGTCGCGGGTCAGGGCGATACAGAGCACGAACATCACCAGCACGAACGGCAGCGCCGCCACAATGGTCATCCGCTGCAACCCGCCCAGCGCCTCGTCCGGGGTGTCGCCACCGGCCAGGAGCATCACGGCCGCAACACCGCCCATGAGTACGCCCCAGAAGACCACCACGGGTCGGGACGGCTCCAGGGTGCCCCGGGAGCTCAGCGACCCCATGACGATTGACGCGGAATCCGCACCGGTGACGAAGAAGATACCCGTGAGGATCATGGCCAGCACGGCCAGGCCCGCGGTGAGCAACTGCGGTGCGTCGAGCCCGTTGAACATGTCGTAGAGGGCACCGTCGAACGAAATGGTGGGAACGCCGTCGACCATCGTGGCAATGCCGTCATTGGGGTCGGGGGTGCCGTCCGCAATGTGCTGAATGTTGACGGCGGTGCCGCCGAAGACCGCGAACCACAGCAGGGACACCAGCGACGGAACTACCAGCACGCCGGTGACGAACTGGCGGATGGTGCGCCCGCGGGAGATGCGGGCAATGAACATGCCCACAAAGGGCGTCCACGAGATCCACCACGCCCAGTAGAAAATGGTCCACCCGGACAGCCACTCGCGCATGGCCTCGTCACCGACCGCCTCCGTGCGCGCGGCCATGTCCGGAAGCTGCTGGACGTACGAGCCGATCGCGGAGGGAATCAGGTTGAGGATGAACAGGGTGGGCCCCACCACGAAAATCACCACGGCCATCAGCACCGCGAGCACCATGTTGGTGTTGGCCAAGAACTGGATACCGCGCTCGATTCCGGACACCGCCGAAGCCACAAAACAGAACGTCAACACGGCAATGATCGCCACGAGCAGGGGCGTGGCGACCTCCCCGACCAGCCCGTTGAACTGCAGGCCACTACCGATTTGCAACGCGCCCAGACCCAGCGAGGCCGCCGAGCCGAACAGCGTGGAGAAAATCGCCAGAATGTTGATGATCTTCCCGCCCGCGCCGTCCACGGCACGTCGGCCGAAGAGTGAGACAAAGGCCTCCGAGAGCAAATTCTTGCGCCCCATCCGGAACGTGCCGTACGCGACCGCGATACCGAGCACCGCGTACATGGCCCACGGGTGCAGCGTCCAGTGGAACAGCGACGTGGCCATGGCCGTCTCGATCGCCTCACTGGTCTGCCCGTCCACCGTGGCCGGGGGTGGCGAGATGTAGTGGAACAGCGGTTCGGCCACGCCGTAGAACATCAGGCCGATGCCCATTCCGCACGCAAACATCATGGAAATCCAGGAGGTGGTGCGGAACTCGGGCTGCTCGCCGTCCTTGCCGAGCGGGATCGCGCCGAACCGGCCCAGCGCCAACCACAGCACGTAAATTACGAAGAAGGACGAGCACAGAACAAAGATCCAGCCGGTGTTCTCCATGACCCAGTTCAGGGCCGTGGTCGAGGTGGTCGACAGGCTCTCCGTGCCCACGAACCCCCAGACCACGAACGCCACGACGATCGCGCCGGTCACGCCCAGGATCACCTTGTCGAGGCCTTCGAACCGGTCTCGGATCGGCCGACGACGCTGCTCCACCCCCTCTTTGAGGGCCGCCAGGATGTCCGCTTCGTTCTTTTCCGCGTGATGCAACTCGGTGGGGTCATCCACGGGACTGGCCGCTGTCGGCTCCGTGCCTGTCCCTAGACTGCCCGGCTCATCCGACGTGCCTGGATTCGAACGTTCACTGCTCATCATGGTCCCTTCGCATTGCCAGCGCTTCCGACTGTAGCCATGACCCAGTCGTGGAAGACTCCGATGTGGTGCTCGCTGGGCACGAGAACCCCGCCCTTGGCGTAGATCCTAGACCCCATGGCGGGCTGACAACGTTCGCATGCATCGAAATCCTGCTGGTTGACCCGGTGGAACAATTCCACGGAGGCAGAGACATCCTGACCGGATTCCACGACCGAGGGCAGGTACAACCAATCGCACTCCACGATCGTGTGGTCCACGGCCACGGGGAACATGCGGTGGATGATCACGTGGTCCGGCACCAGATTCACGAACACCGTGGGTTTAATGGTGATCGCGTAGTAGCGCCGGTCGTGGTCCTCGTCGACCCCTGGAATTCGGTCCAGGCCTTCCGAGCCGTCCACCGTGAAGCCCTTGACGTCCTCCCCGAACTCCGCGCCGTGACCCACGAAGTACTGGGCCGCCAGCNCACTCCATGAAGTTCTCAATGATGAGCTTCCAGTTGGCCTTCACGTCGTAGCTGATCCGCCGTCCCAGGGCGAGATGGGCGATGTCGTAGGCCTGGATGGACTCGGAATCGCCCAGCCGCTCCTCGATGGCACCCATGACGTCTTCTTCGAACGATGGCGGCTCGTCCGCCAGGCACACCCACACGTAGCCCAGGTACTCGCGCACGGGGATGGTCACCAGGCCGTACTCCTCGCGGCCGATATCGGGCATCTTGGTGAGGTTGGGCGCGGCAATCAGCTTGCCGTCAAAGTCGTAGGTCCACGCGTGGTACGGGCACTGGAAGGACCGCTTGGCCTCGCCGCTGTCCTCCGTGCACAGCTTGGCTCCGCGGTGGCGGCATACGTTGTAGAACGCGCGAATGCCGTGCTTGCGGTTGCGAGTGATGATGATGCTTTCCCGCCCCACCTGCACGGTCCGGTACGCACCAGGCTTGTCCAGGTCCGCAGAGCGCACTGCGCAGAACCACATCCGTTCGAAAATCTGCTCCTGTTCCGCCCGGAAGAAGTTCTGGTCGGTGTAGGTGCGGCCCGGCAACGTGGCAATGAGGCTTTCGGAAACAATGTTGGTGGACACGGGGCCCTCCTTGCAGAACTACTTCACACGAGGGAAGTGGGGATCGGGTGTCGTTTGCTGTGGTTCAGGCGATCAAGCGTTGTTCGGCGGAGGAAACCGCCAGTTTGGCCAAGAACTTGCGCCAGCGCGTGAACTGTTTCGGCTGGTTCCAGCCCAGAACGGCCACGGGATCATCGCCGGCGTAGTAGACGGCCAGAAAGCTCTCCTCACCGGGCCCGCCGTGCTCGTAGATCACACGGTCCGAGCCGGTCATGTCCCCCACGAACTGCAGGCGCGCGCCGTACTGGCACGACCAGAAGTAGGGCTGCTCCACGGGCAAGTACGCGTCGTCGTGGTCGAGCAACGCACCCACCGCGACGGCCGGACGGCCCACCGCACCGGCCCAGTGCTCCACCCGGCGGTGCTGCCCGGTGCGGGTGTCCAGCCACGCCGCGCAATCGCCCACGGCCACGACCCCGGGCACGGTGGTGCGCCCGGCGGCGTCGCAGACCACGCCATTGCCGACGTCGATCCCCGAGCCTTCCAGCCAGGCCACGTTGGGCTGGGCTCCGATGCCGACCACCACGATGTCCGCCGGAAGCACGCGGCCGTCGGTCAGGCGCACGTGAGTCACAGAATTGTCCTCCGTGTTGAAGCCTTCGATGTCGATCCCACACAGCAGTTCCACGCCGGCCTGCTCGTGCAGCCGTGCCACCACGGAACCCATTTCGGCGCCGAGTGGTCCGCGCAGCGGGGTGGTCGACTTCTCCAGCACGGTGACCTGCAGGCCCAGGGAGTGCGCCGTGGACGCGACCTCCGCGCCAATGAATCCGGCGCCCAGAACCACCAGCTGCCCACCGCGTTCCACGAGGGCCCGCAATTTGCGGGCGTCCTCGAGCGTGCGCAAGGTCAGCACGTTGTCCAGGCCCGAGAGCTCCGGCAACTGTCGTGCAGAGGCGCCGGTGGCGATGACCAGGAGATCCGCGCGGACCGTGCGGCCGTCCTCGAGCGTGACCTCTCGGCTGACGGGGTCGAACGAGACGGCGCGCACGCCGAGCAGCCATTCGGCGTCGAGCTGCTCCCCGTCGATTTCCAACGTCAGGTCCGCCGCCTGGAACTGGCCGCTGAGGAATTCCTTGGAGAGCGGCGGGCGGTCGTAGGGGCGTTCCGGATCATCACCAATGATGACCAGGCGGCCGGTGAATCCTTGGCGGCGGGCGGCTCGGGCTGCGGAGAGGCCGGCGAGCGAGGCACCGACAATCACGAGGGACTCCATGATGGACCCCTTTCGAATAGCTGGTCGGGACCTCGGAACTGCACCAGGGAGTCGCCCGAGACCCATGTTCCTCACGACGCGCATTACGCAACACACTTCGTAATGCGCTTAAGTGTGAAGCGGGTCACGGAAGGGTGTCAAGGGGTGTGGAGCATCCTTTACACACTGTTCACATCACAGCTGTCTCCCAAGTCCCAGGCCGATTTTCACTGACCCAGCCCCCTTGACACTCCCCGAAACCGGCTCGGAGAATGTTGCGTATTACGACATGAGTTGCGCCCCTCGCGATTTTGCTCACCGCGTGTTCGAGGCCCCTCATCCAGGACCCAGTGAAAGAACCACGCCCATGCACAAGGTCTGCCCCCTTTCCGATCTCGAACCCGGAGACGCCATCCGCGTCGAGACGACCCCGCCCATTGCGGTGTTCCACACCGAGGAGGGCAAGCTGTACGCCCTCGATGACACCTGCACCCACCAGGACGCCTCCCTGGCCGACGGCTGGGTCGAGGGATGCGAAGTGGAATGCCCACTGCACGCGTCCAAGTTCGATCTGCGCACGGGGCAGGTGGACGCGCCCCCGGCCAAGTTGCCCGTGCGGGCGCATCGCGTGGAGGTGGTCGACGGCGTCATCATGGTCGAGGAATCCAGCGAGCGCCCCAACCTGCCGCCCGGGCTCACCGTGAGCGGCCACGGATAAGATGACGGGCATGGCCTCCCCCGAGAAATCGCCCTCCCCGCCGCCCTCCACACCAGTGGATGCGGCGGCCGGGGACGGCGTGACTCCGGGCGGCGTCCAGTCCGTGGACCGGGCCATCACCGTCCTGGAACTCCTGGGGCGACTGGGCACTGCAAGTGTCGGCCAGGTGGCCGAGGAGCTCGGGGTCCACAAATCCACCGCGTCCCGGCTGATCAGCGCACTGGAATCACGCGACCTGGTCATGGCCAATCACGAGTGGGGCAAGTACGAACTCGGGTTCGGCATCCTACGCCTGGCCCATGCCATCCCGGCACGATTGAGCCTGGTCGCGGAGGCCCAGACCGAGGTTCGGCGGCTGGCCGACGAGTACCGCGAGACCGTTAATCTCGCCGTCCTGCGGGAAGGCGTTGCGGTGAATGTGGCCCAGGAAATCGGGCCCACATCGCTCGGCACCCACGATTGGATCGGTAACCTCACACCCCTGCACGCCACCTCGAGCGGCAAGGTGCTGCTCGCGGCGCTTTCGTCCGCAGAGCGCGCGGACCTGATCAAGAAGACCCGCCTCACGTCCTACACCGCGCGCACAATCACCTCTCGCCGCCACCTCGAAGAGCAATTGATCGACGTCGCAGCACAGGACTACGCGACCGTCCTGGAAGAACTCGAAATCGGCATCAACGCGATTGCCGTTCCCGTGCGCGACCACCTGGGCACGGTGGTGGCCGCGGTCAGCATCTCCGGTCCTGCCTTCCGGTTCACCGAGGACACCATGGTGGCCATGAGCGAGGATCTCAAGGCCTCCGGGTTGGCCATCAGTAGACGCCTGGGCTACGACCCGCGGGGCTAGTCAGGCTCGCTCGCTCAGCGCAGCACCACGGTACTGGGGCCCTGCAGGATCACTCTGCCTTCGCAGTGCCATTTCACGGCATCGGACAGCGCCTTGCATTCGGTGTCCCGGCCTGCGGCCACCAGGTCCTCCGGGCCGAACGTGTGGTCCACCTGCACGGTTTGCTGGGCAATGATCGGGCCCTCATCGAGTTCCGCATTGACGTAGTGCGCGGTCGCCCCCACGGTCTTGACCCCGCGTTCATAGGCCTGGTGATAGGGCTTGGCGCCCTTGAAGCTGGGCAGGAACGAATGGTGGATGTTGATCACCCGCCCGGACATCCGCGTGGCCAGCGAATCGCTGAGCACCTGCATGTACCGGGCCAGAACCACCAGGTCCACCTCGAAGCGATCCACCAGATCCAGCAGGCGGGCCTCGGCCTCGGGTTTGGTGTCCGGGGTGACGGGCACGTGGTAGAACGGGATGCCGTGCCATTCGACCAGCCGTTGATGGTCCAGGTGGTTGGACACCACCGCCACGATGTCCACGGGCAATTCCCCGGTGCGGCTGCGGTACAGCAGGTCATTGAGGCAGTGGCCGAACTTGGAGACCATCACCAGCACCCGCCGCTTGGCACCGTGCACGTTGAGTTGCCAGTTCATCTGGAACCGTTGCGCCACCGGTTCCAGATCCGCATACAGCGCGTCGCGGTCCAGGGTTTCCCCGGCCGCCGGGGCCACGTGGACGCGCATGAAGAAGTGCCCACGACGCCGATCGTCGAACTGCGTGAGCTCCACAATGTTGCACCCGTGATCCAGGAGCACCCCGCTCACCGCATGCACGATGCCCAGGGTCTCGGGGCAGTCCAGGGTGAGCACCAGTTCCGACGACGCCGCTCGGGGCACGTTGGCTTCTGTGGTTTCCGTCGTTGCGCTCATCACGCCACCTCCTGGGATGCGAATTCGGTCATGGTATTCATCAGCCGCGCAGCCGGGTCATCTCCGGGTCGAAGAGCGGATCCGCCGTGACGGTCGCGGGGATGCGGGCGCCGAAGTACTCGATCTCCACCTCATCTCCGAGCTGCACCGAGGACGGCAAGTACGAATAGGCAATGGGCTTGCCGAGCGTGAAGCCATAGGCGGCGCTAGTGACGTACCCGGCGGGTTCGCCGTTGTGGAACACCGGTTCCTTACCCAGCACGATGGACTGCGTCCGGTTGATGACCAGGCACCGCAGCCGACGGTCCACGGTCTCCTCGGTGAGACCCTCCAGGGCGTCCTTACCGACAAAGTCTCCCTTGTCGTTCCTGACGGCGAACGACACCCCGGCCTCGTAGGGATTGTGTTCGGTGGTCATGTCCGTGCCCCACGCACGGTAACCCTTTTCCAGTCGCAGGGACGCGAACGCTGCCCGCCCCGCCGGAATGATTCCGTGCGGTTGACCCGCTTCCCACAGCACATCCCACAACCGCTGGCCGTTGTCCGCGCTCGTGTAGATCTCCCACCCCAGTTCTCCCACGTAGGACAGCCGCATGGCGGTCACCGGAACGCCGCCGATGCGCGCCTTCGTGGCGCGGAAGTACCGCAGGGCCTCGTTGGAGAAGTCGTCGTCGCTCACGGAAGTGACCACCTCGCGGGCCAGCGGCCCCCACAGGCCGATGCAGCACGTACCGCCGGTGGTATCCCGGACCTGGACCCACCCACCGGGCGCAGCGCCGTCGGTCTGGGCCTTGGCCTCGCGCGTGAGGTAGGCCAGGTCGATATTGCCGTTCGCCCCGACCTGGAACAGTTGCTCTCCCAATCGTGCGACCGTGATGTCGCTGCGAATCCCGCCCTGCTCATCCAAGAGCAGGGTGTAGGTCACCGCGCCGGGCTTCTTGTTCAGGTTGTTGGTGCTCAGTCGCTGCAGGAGGGCCAACGCGCCGGGGCCGGAGACCTCCAGGCGTTTGAGCGGCGTCATGTCGTACATGGCCACTGCGGTGCGGGTTTTCCACGCTTCCACGGCGGCAATGGGCGAGTGGAACATTTGCGACCACGCGTCCCGGGCCGGCGGACGCCACTCGGTGGGCAGTTCCTTGAGCAGACGGGCGTTGGACTCGAACCAGTAGGGGCGCTCCCACCCGCCGGATTCCAGGAAGTAGGCTCCCAGCGCCTTGTGACGCGCGTGGAACGGGGTGACCCGCAGGTCCCGCGGGGACAGCCGAGGTTGCAGCGGGTGGAGCACGTCGTAGATTTCCACGAAGTTCTGCTGCGAGGTTTCGCTCACGTAGGAGGGGCTGAGCTGCACCTCCTCGAAGCGGTTCACGTCGCACTCGCCCAGGTTCGTTTCGGAGCGACCCGTGGTGATGAGTTCGGCCATGGCTTTGGCCACGCCGGCCGAATGGGTGACCCACACGGCCTCCGCAATGTAGAAGCCATCGACCTCGGAGGACTCCCCCATGAGGGGGCCGCCGTCCGGGGTGAAGGAAAAGATGCCGTTGAACCCGTCCTCGATCTCACTGTCGCGCAGCCCGGGCAGCAGGTCCCGTGAGGCCTCCCACGAGGGCATGAAGTCCTCCGGGGTGAACTCCAAACGCGAGGGCATGTGCTTCTCGTTGATGTCCTGCGGTGCATAGCTCCCCAGGTCATCGGGGTCCACCGGCATGGGTCGGTGGGCGTAGGAGCCGATGCCGTACCGGTCGCCGTGTTCGCGGTAGTAGAGGTCCTGGTCCTGGAAGCGCAGGATCGGCAGGCCCGCCCCGTTGGGGTGTTCGTTGCGGCCCTCGAGGTCCGGGACGGGAGCGGTTTTCACGTACTGGTGGGCCAGCGGAAGCAGGGGCACGTCCATGCCCACCAGCCGTCCGACCTTGGGGCCCCAGAATCCCGCGCAAGAAATCACGATGTCCGCCGGCAGGACGTCCTCCGCGGTGCGCACGCCCGTGACCCGGCCGCCGGACTGTTCCACGTCCACCACCTCGGTGCAACCGCGGTAGGTGACCCCGGCCTCGGAGGTGCGCTCGATCAGTAATTGGACCGCGCGGGCCGCGAGCGCCAGGCCGTCGCTGGGGACGTGGAGCCCGCCCAGGACGAGGTCCTCATTGATGAGCGGGTAGAGCGTTTTGCATTCGGCGGAGTCCAGCAACCGGCCGTTGATTCCCCAGGAGGTCGCATAGCCGTGCTTGCGATGCAGATCCGCCCAGCGGGTTTCGGTGGTGGCAACCTCCAGTCCGCCTACCTGGTTGAAGCACGAGGTGCCGTCCTTCTGGAGTGACTTGAGCTTGGTCACCGTGTAGTCCGCGAACTCGCTCATGGTCTTGGAGGGGTTGGTCTGGAACACCAAGCCCGGCGCGTGGGAGGTGGACCCGCCGGGCATGTTCAGGGGGCCTTGATCAAGGACCGTGATGTTGTTCCAGCCCCGGGCCACCAGCTCGTCCGCCAGGTTGGCCCCGACGATCCCGGCTCCGATGATGACAATGCGCGGTGTGGACATGTGCTTCTCCTGGGATGGGTGCGGTGTGGAAGCGGTGAATTGTCGGGAGTCCGGTAAATGGTCCAGGCACATGTACACCTGAGCTGAACAACTTATATACTAGAGTTTCATGTAGCGTAGATAAGACGCGTTCGTCGGTCAAGGGTGCACTGAAAATCAATGTGGGAGGTCCCGTGGACGTGAGCATTATCGGGGCGGAGCAATCGACACCCCAGCGAACCTCGCTGGCCGATACGGCCTACGAGGCGCTACGCCAACAACTACTCACCCTCGACATCCGTCCCGGCGATCCATTGAACGACGCCGCCCTGGCCGAGGGTCTGGGCATGGGCCGGACACCGGTGCGCGAGGCCCTGAAACGACTCGAGGCCGACAAGCTGGTGGTGAGTTACCCCAAGCGGGGGACGTTTGCCACGCGGGTGGAAATCACCGATCTGGTCTACGTCTCGGAAATCAGGATGCAATTGGAGCCGATGGCGGCTTCTCGGGCCGCGCGCGTGGCGTCTGCGGCTACGCGGTCGGAGCTGGCAAGTTTGCAGGAGCAGCTCCGCAACTTCGATATCGAGCACGCCAGCGTTACGGACATCTTGACGTGCGATTCCATGGTGCACCGGGCCGTTTACCGGGCCGCGGGCAATCCTTATCTCGAAGACACCCTGATCCGTTACAACAACCTGGCCACCCGCATCTGGTGCATGGTGATCGACCGGTTGCCGCGTCTCGCCGAGCACGTCCAGGAGCACATTCAGTTGCTGCAGGAAATCATCGACGGTCACGAGGACCAGGCCTCCGCGCTGGCCCGCCATCACGTGGAAGGGTTCGAAGCCGCCGTTCGTTCAGCGTTGTTCGCCGCCTGACTCCCGGTTCAGGGGGCCGGCACGTGACTGCCCGCCTCATACGCTGCATCCAAGAACTTTTTGGCCAGCGGCGCGCCCGTGACCGAGCCGTAGTCGCCGTCCTCCACGAACACGGAGAACGCAAGATCACCCTGCGCCACGATTACCCACGAGTGTGTCCGGGGGAATCCGCCCCGGTCGGGGTCCGGTTGACCGAACTCCGCCGTGCCTGTCTTACCCAAGACCTCGCCTCCCGGGTGGTTGTTCAGTAGGTCAAGGTGTCCCTCAGTGACAACGGCTCGCATCAGGTCTCTCAACTGCGTGGCTTCTTGGTCGGTCAAATTTGTCGGCAGCTCTCGGGCGGGCTTCTCTTCAGGCACCAGCTGCGGACACACGGCGCGCCCTCGAACCACGCTCGCGGCAAAAACCGCCATGCCCAGTGGAGAGGTCTGAATCCTGCCTTGGCCGATCATCGACGCCGCATGTTCGGTCCCCGCATCATCACGCGGAATATTGCCGGAATACGCGGGAATGCCCAGATCCCAGTCCGCCCCGATACCGAGAGCCTCCCCCGCGGATGCCAGGTCGCTTTGGCTCACGGAATCGTGCTTGTCGATCAACGCGGTATTGCAACTCTGCGCGATCGCCTCCCGAAGGGATATATCGCCCAGGTGGTCCGGCAAATAAGTTCCGGCGTTCTTGAACGTCTGTCCGTCCACGGTGATGGATTCGGAACACTGCACGGTCGATTCGGGTGACGCGCCGTGGCGCAGCAACGCCAGCGACGTCGCAATTTTGAACGTGGACCCCGGCGCGTACTGGCCCACCGTGGCCGTGGGGTATGAATTCCCGTCCGGCCCGGAAGCCACCGCTAAAATGTCACCCGTCGAGGGCCGCACCGCAACGATCGCGCTGGGGCTCGCCGTATCCTTGATGATTTCCTCGGCAGCTTTCTGCAAAGCGACATCAAGTGTCGTCTTCAAAGGACTCTTGGCCGGGGCCTTCTGCTCCCACAGCGGTCCCGTAGAGACCGGCGGCGCAGAGCCGTCCAGTTCTCGGATCGTCACTCGCAACGACGGCGCCGCGCGAAGTTTCTCGTCGAAGGCCTCCTGTAGCCCTCCCGCGCCGATCCACTCGACATCCTTGATCTCCTCGCCTTTACTCTCGACGTCTTCTGCGGTGGGGTGACGCACTGCCCCCAGTACAGCACCGGCAAAGCCCCGCTGCAGAGACAGCGGCATGGTGTCAGTCAGAACCATGTAGCCGTCAATGGTCTTCAGCGCGGCCGCGTCCAACTCGAGGAAGTCCGACCGCCGTAACGTGAGGGCGTCCACGAATGCTTGGGGACCGTACGCCGCGACTTTCTCCTGGTAGCCCTTGGGGTCGATGTCGAGCACAGCGGCAAGCTTGCGGGCGGACGCCGCGGCCTGGTCATCGGTGAGGCCCTCCTTATTGATCCCGGGCAGGTGCACTTGCTGGTCCGACACCAGGGCGACGCCGTTCTGGTCGAGTATCTGCGCGCGCTCACCCGGGAGGGTGGCCAGAGCAAGCCCCTGCCCTTCCTCGAGGCCAGGGTGCAGGATTGAGTCCTCCCACCGCACCCGCCATTGTCCGTCACTTTTCGCCAGCTGGGCCTGGGACTCATAGGTCCAAGTCTGCTGGGGATCGGTGGACGGCCAGGTGAAACCGATGCGGGCGGTGGCTGCATCATCGCGTTCATCGATCTCCCGCACTTCCACGTTTGGGCGCAGCGACCCTTTCATCCGTTCGGCAAGGAACGCACCCGTGCCCGAGGGCGCGGACACTAGGGGAACCCCGGCGATATCTCCTTGATGCAGGGCCGTAGCCAGCCGCTCCGCAACGTCCCGGGGGCTCTCCGAACGCCCCGGGGAACAAGACGTCAGCACCGCGGCTGACACGCTTGCCACTCCCAGCCCGGACCAGATGAGGAACGTTCGTCGGTTGGTGGATTCCATGCCTTTGAACCTAGGACTCGCAATCGCCATAGGTCCAATATGATGAGTACCCAAAGTCCATAAGCAGGGAGTTATCATGGCGGTCAATGTGACACGTCTTGCCACGTGTTTCGTGGCCGTGAGTGAACACCTGCATTTCGGTCGCGCTGCGGAGCATCTTGGAATGAGCCAACCCGCCCTCTCGCAAGCCATCCGGCAGCTTGAAACCGTACTGGGATGCCAACTGTTCATCCGATCCGGCTCCGGGGTAAGTCTTTCCCGAGATGGCGAGACGGCTGTGCGGCGAGCTCGCACCCTGATCAGGGCCGAGCAGGATTTCGTGGCCACCCGCGATCGGGCGGTGCCCCTGCTGGGGATCGCCCATGAGGTGCCCCAGGAGCTAGCTCTTGCGCTGATCCAACGGCTGCAGCCGGTCACGGCCCTACGCCTCTCGAGCACCCAATGCGTGACGGACGTGCGTGCGGGAGCGCTGGCCGCCGGCGTCGTCATTACCCCAGCCCTGCTTACCGGCGTGAAGCCGCTGGTTGGCGCTGCAGCGCAAGTGATGCTGTGGACAACTCAGCACGGCGGTGCCATCACCACGGCCGGGCAATTGCGCTCGGCGGCGGGGACCGAATTGGCTGTCTCACCGCGGCGCTGGAACACGGCCGTCTCGCATGAAGTCCAGGACAGTATGCGGCGCGCCGGGGTCACCGCAGTCCTCACCGAGGTCGAGAACGATGTGGCCGCGTTCAACGTCATCGCCCGTGGCGGGTGCGTACTCAACCTGGGCCGCGAGGTTCCCGGATGGACAAGTCGGCGCGTTGATTCCGCCCTGCTACATATTGGATTTCAACTCATTGTTCAGCCCACCATCCGGGAGGACGCCGGGTGGGCGGAAGCCTTCACCATGGTGTTCAACCAGCAGGATCGCTCATGACCTGGCTCGAGGACTCACTGGAACAGATCGCCGACGACGCCGCCGTCGAGTTCACCGTCAGCGCCCGTCACCTTGGTACCGGCGCCCGGTTCGACGTGCGCGCCGATGTCCCCTGGACCGCAGGATCGACGTACAAGCTCATCCTGGCGGCCGCTTGGCTGGAGGCGGTCGCGGAAGGGATAGCGGATCCACATCGCCGGGTTCTGATCGATGAACATGCCCGCCGGGACGGGCCGACGGGACTCTCACTCGCCGATGATCCGGTGGAACTCAGCTACCGGGATTTGGTGCGTTCCATGCTGATCGTCTCGGACAACACGGCCGCTCACTGGATCTGGTCCGATCTCGAGGCCGAGTACATTCAGGAGAAGCTGAACGCCTGGGGCGCCGCTGCCTCGAGCATTGTCGATACCGGTCGGCAGGACATCTCCCGCGTGGACCTGAGCAGTGGTGATGATCTTTGGCCCAGTGAATTGGGAGTTTTCACCTCGGAGAAGACCGACCTGCAACTTTTCAGCGTCACCTCCGCTTCCGACCTACGCGTCATTCTGGAGCGCTTATGGACCGGTCGGCTCGCGACTCCGGAGCTCTGCTCCTGGTTGCGGAGCGTCCTCGGGCAGCAGCTCTTTCGACATCGGTTGGCAAGTGGGTTCGACTATGACGGCGTGGAAGTTGCGGGTAAGACCGGCACCTGGGGGCCGTACCGCCATGAGGCAGGGGCGGTCACCCACCCCGGGGAGCCGCCGGTGGTGATCAGCGTGATGACGCGCTCCGCACGCTCCGCCCAACAACAGCCCCTGGCCCATGCTGCCGTGGGTCGCATCGCGGCTGCGGTCGTCCAGTCGATGAGACAGGGGTGGACAGCGGAATAACCAAGGGCCCTGACACGGCCCATAATCTCGCCCAGCTCTCGTGCATTCAGGCCTGGGAGGACAGGAACTCATAGGCCTCTGCCAGCACAGTCCCCGTTGCCTCGTTCGCCCGACACGTGGACATCGGCACCTGCCCGAACTCTGCACGCGGGATCGGCTCGCGACATAACCGAGCCGTTCGATTCATATCCCAGTCGACGTATACATACCAGCCATGGGCCTCTTCGGACACCGATCTGACCGGGCCTACGGCGCACACCTCCTGCCGCTTGGACAGGTACGCCCAGATCAGATCACCGGATCGCATGCTGCGATAGCCGCTGCGCAGACACCACCGATCCGCCCGCTGGGAGCGCCCGATGGCCTCCCACACAGCGGTGGCATCGGAACGGGTCAGCCAGTCCGCCGGTTGGAACTCCAGGTGCGCCGCCGGGTTGATCGGCAGCAGCCAGTGCACGGTCACGAGGATTCCTCGGTCGAAAGCAGGGCGGCATATCCCTCGCGGTAGGTCGGATAGCGCAGCGCCCCTACGAATTCCTGCATGAGAGAACTGTCCAACACCTTGCCGCGCGGCGCGTTATCGGCGGACGATGAGCTGTCGGCCGGCACGGGCACACCCAGCAATCCGGCAATGTGCGTTGCGACATCGCCCAAGACAGCGGGCTCGGTATCCACGGCATGCACCAACGCGGGCGGTTCGGGAGACTCGAGCACGGTTTGCAGCACAGTCACCAGATCGTCCCGGTGGATTCGATTGGTCATCCGGTTGTGAGTCAGCGCCTCGCCGCGGCGCACGCGATCGATCAGCGACGCGCGCCCGGGTCCGTAGATCCCCGCCGGCCGCACGATGATCACGCCGGGGAACAGTTCCGCCGCCAACTCCTCGGCCGCCAACAATACGCGGGCAGTGTCTCGAGCGGGGGACGGTGGGGTCGCCTCCGTGACAATCTCTCCGTCGCCGCCGCCCAGCACCCCGGTCGAGGACACCAGCACCATGCGCTGGGGCGCGCTCCCATCGGAACTCAGCGCTCGATGCAGGCCCCGCAACGCACCCAGATACGTACGTTCATAGGCAGCAACGTCGCGCCCGTCCGCGGTCAACGTAATGACCACGGCATCAGTCGGCGGCAGCGCAGCGGTTCCAGGGTTTGTCAGGTCCAGAGCGACAGGTGAAATCTCCGCGGGAAGCTGGTCGGGGCGGCGTCGTACCCCCGTGGCGTGCCAACCGCGCTCCACAAGGCGCTGCCCCAGGGCCGTGCCCACATCACCGCAACCGGCCAGAAGTACGTGGTGAGTCATGCGTCAAGCCTCTCATCCGGGGCCGGGAAGCGCCCGTCCGCCACCGCGGACATTGTGGAACGGTCAGCGGTCGTTGCCGAAAGCCTGCGCGATGTCTCCGAGCTGCGCCATCAGCAGGTGGTAGTCCTGCCCCTGCAGGGGGAATCGAGCGGCAATCTTTGCGGGGACCTTTTCGGCGAGTACGCGGAGATCTCGACCGGCATCGGAGAGCTCGATCAGGCGACGTCGTTCGTCGTGTTCGTCGCGGTGCCGCACCACCAGGCCCCGCTGTTCAAGCCGGCGCAGCACGGGAGTGAGCGTGCCGCTGTCCAGGCCGAGGAGGTCGCCGAGTTGACCAACGCCCTGCGGCTCGTCCGTCTGCCACAACGCGAGCATGACCAGGTACTGCGGGTATGTCAGGCCTAATTGGTCGAGCTCGCTCTTGTAGGCGCGCACCACGGCATGGCTGGCGCGGTACAGGGCGAAGCACAGCTGGTTGTCGAGATCCAGTGGAGAGGACGAGGCGGTCACACCTGAATTCTAGCAAGAACCCTGGACACATTTAGATTGTGCGCAATATAGTTGTGTCATCATTACTCACGAAGGAGACACCATGGAACCGATGTACACCGCAGAAGCCTTGAGCACCGGCGACGGCCGCTCCGGTCACGTCCGCACCAGCGACGACACCATTTCCGTTGACCTGGCCCCGCCCAAGGAAATGGGCGGCAGCGGTAACGGCAACAATCCCGAGCAGCTGTTCGCCGCCGGTTACGCCGCGTGCTTCCACTCGGCCTTGCAGCTGGTGGCCAAGTCCGCGAAGAAGGACCTGGGCGACTCCGCCGTGGGAGCCCAGGTGTCCATCGGCAAGGAGGGCGAGGGCTTCGGCCTCTCAGTGGTCCTCGAAGCCGTCATCCCGAACCTGCCCGAAGACGAAGCCCGGGAGCTGGTTGAGCAGGCTCACCAGGTGTGCCCCTACTCCCGCGCAACCCGCGGCAACATTGAGGTCGAGCTGCGCGTCACCAACGAGTAAGCCTCTCGTTCCGAGCCGGGCGGCGCGGTCTCGTTCTCAGCGAGGACGCGCCGCCCGACGCCGCTCCTGCCGGCTCCCGAGCCGAGGTCACCGCACATCCGCTCCCCTGCCATTCGAAGTAGATTCGCTACATGTCTTCTCCCCGACGTCGCCCCGCCCGCGAGCGCTCCCGGACGATCACCCGAGTCGTCTTGGGCATCTTCATGCTGTTCGCGGGCATCGCGCACCTGACCTTTGCCCGCGAGGAGTTCCAGGCACAAGTTCCATCGTGGCTGCCCATTGATCACGACCTGGTGGTGCTGGACTCCGGCGTGGTCGAAATCGCCCTGGGTGCCGCGTTGATCGCGCTCCCCAGGTACCGCTTGATCACCGGCGTTGCCCTGGCCGTGTTCTTCGTGGCGGTGTTCCCCGGCAACATCGCGCAATACGTGGAAGGAACGGATGCCTTCGGCCTGGACACGGATGGTAAACGCCTCGCGCGGCTGTTCGGCCAGCCGCTGTTGATCGCGGCCGCATTGTGGGCCGCTGGGCTCCCGAGACGCTCCCACCGCGCACCCGCTCCATCGGAGCACGTGGCAAGTATGCTTTCTTAACGGGACTTGTGACTTCCCACCCCCCCCATTACGGAAAGCAGGCCCACATGTCAGACATCAATCCCCAGAACCCGCGTCCCGACCGTGAGCAGCTGGCCGCTGCAACCAACGAGGATTCGGGGTACAGCATCGAGGGAGATACTCCGCCCGCCGAGGGTCTGGGTGTGGGGGACACCAACAACGAGCTGGATGTCGACCGCCCCGGTGACCGTTCCAAGGGAAAAATCACGGTGGTAGTGCTCGCCGTCCTCGTGGCCGTGTTCGTGATCCTCGCGATCATTGGTCGCGTCATCGGGTTCATGTAAACCATTGCCGCGGGCCGGGATCAGAATCCCTGCGCCTGGATGATTGCGATCTTCTGCCACACCTTTCGGGCCATGTCGGAGGTGAGGGTCTCGATGCCCTCGACCGCATCGAGCACGTCACCGTCGGTGGTGTCCTCCGCGAAGAGCGCGGCCGTCTTTCCCACGAGTGAGAGCATTTCCGTGCAGTAGTCGAAGTAGTGGGCGAGCTGTTCACGGGTGAGGTCCAACCCGCCGTCGGCCCGGGAACCACGCTGGAGCCGCTCCGGCACCTTGGTGAGCTGGTGCATGTCGATCACGTGCGCCAACGAGCGCAGACGATGAACCAGACGCAGCACGCGGGCGCGTTCCAATCGTTCCGGGATCGCCACCAGGAAGAAAATGGCAATGCCCGCGAACACCAGGTTGTTGACCACGGTTTCCAGCAGCGGGAGCCAGTCCACCGGGCCCAACGAATCCGGTGTCTGCCAGATACTGACGGCAGCAAGCACAATCGCGCCACCGAAAATCGCGAGCACCGTGATGATCCCCAAGCGGGAGAGCAGCCGGGCAAGCCGAATGCGACGTCGACTGATGCCGCCACCACTGGTGACTTCATCGACGAGTCCCAGCAGTTCTCCGCACACCTCCCACAGACCGCGGTCCGGAAAGCGCGAATAAACCCGCTTCTGCAGGGCTGCCGTGGATTCGCGGACGGCGGTGCTGTCCAGGTGTTGGTAGCGGGAACCGGCGGGCGGAGCGTCGTCGTGATCGTCGGGCCGGGCGGGGAGTTCAGCGGGATAGGGCACCCATAGAGGGTACGGGACGGGACAGACCGAGGGCCGCCGATCCTTTCGCATCGGCGGCCCTCGACGTTCACAGTGAATCAACTCACCGGTCGAACCGCGCTCCGGCCGGGTTCGGCGGCAGCACGTAGAAGACCAGCAAAATGAGCGGTCCGAGGAACGGAATCAGAGACAGCAAGTACAGGAATCCGGACATGTTCACGTCATGCAGGCGCCGGACGGCGAGCGCAATGCTTGGAATGATGTGGGCCAACAGGAACACGAGGAACAGCAGCGACAAGAAGATCCCCAATCCGTTGGGTTCACTCCTCGCCGAGTATGAGTAGGACGTGGCGGATGAGACCGTATTGCTGCTCACCACCTCGCTGCCGACCGTGCTGATGAGCACCGTGAACAGGGCGTAGACCAGGAACATGAAGAGCGCAATCCACCAGTACTCGGAACGGCTGGCGCGCCCGGAGAACTGGGCGTACTTCTTGTAGAACCGCTTGATGGCTTGGCCGGGTCCCACGGGAACGCCCGGCTGGGAGCCAGGTTGCCGGTAGCCGCCCTGGTCGTCACCGGGTGCGCGACCGGGCCGATACTGATCGGCGGCCGGATAAGCGTCGTACCGTTGGTAGTTGCCTGGTTGCGAGTCTCCCTGCTGGGAGGCATCAGAGTTGGGGGTGGTCATGGTATGCCCTTCACACGTGCGAATGATGTGTTTACAGACACTAACCCGTGAGTAGCCGCCGTTCCATTAGCTCGCGAGAGTCCTTTCCGAGCCTCCCAACCCGGTTTCGCCGGTAATTCCAAGCAATCAACCCCCGCCTTAACCCAGGGGAACGGGTAGGTTAACGGTAGTCGTTTTCAGGTGCCCGGTACGGGCGGATCCACGGATGCTCGGCAATGGGCTGGGCATCGCACGCGAGGAGTTCTCATGATCACCCGGACCCTCCCTGCAATCCGCCGGTTTGGCGTGATCCTGGGGTACCTCCTGGTGTACGTGTTGATCTGGGCCGGTCTCGCCATGCTCATTGCCGCGATCGGCATCCGAAACTACTTCGGCAAGATCTCCTTCGGGCAGATGCGCCTCAACATTGTCACCTTGGAAACCGACGGCGGCGGTGGCTCCCTGGTCTGGATGGGCATTCTGGGCATCGGTGTACTACCCCTGGTCATCACCGTCGGCATTGCGGTGTGGCAGTATTTCCGGCGCCGCAAGCGCCGTCGGCTGGGGTACGACACCCAGCCTCACAGCAAGAAATGGGCCATGCGCGGTATCTCGACCGCCGTGGTTGCCACGGTTGCGGCGGGCGGAACCACGGCGTTCGCCTCCACCGTGGGCATTGGGGACTACATCCGTTCGGCCAGTTCGCCGTACAACATGGGCGACTACTACGCGGAACCCACGGTCACCAGCGCGGACGCCAAGCGCAATCTGGTGACGATCTACTTGGAGTCCGGTGAGCAGACCCTCGCGAACGACGAGCACTTCGAGAAGGACGCCTTTGCTCCCCTGAAGGACGTGACGCGACCCGAAGACGGCTGGCAGAGCATCGAGAACTTCAACCAGTACGAGGGCGGCGGCTGGACCATGTCCGGGCTGGTCTCCACGCAGTGCGGTGTACCGCTCAAGGGCGTGGGGGCCTCGGTGGACAGTGGTTCCCCCGACCAACTCGTCGGCAGTATGAACAACTACCTGGGCGGCCTCACCTGCCTGGGCGACATCCTGGCCGAGCAGGGTTACAACAACGTGTTCCTGGGCGGCGCCAACCCGTCCTTTGCCGCCAAGGGCACGTTCCTGGCAAGCCACGGGTACACCAAGGATCTGGGCCTCGACGACTGGCGTGCCGCCGGGGAAGCCGAGGAAAGCTTCCGCAGTGACTGGGGCCTGAGCGATCAGCGCCTCATGGCCAACGCCAAGGACGAGATCGATCAGCTGCACGCCACGTCGGTGCAGACGGGCCAGCCGTTCAACCTGTCCATGCTCACCCTGGACACCCACGAACCGGTGCACATCTACGACTACTGCACCGTGGACACCGAAAGTGAAGTGACCTCCGCGTTCTTCTGTTCCATGACCCAGGTCGCGGACTTCGTGGAATATCTGAACCAGATGGGATATCTCGAGGACACCTCCGTGGTGATCATGGGTGACCACCTCAAGCACATGAGCGCCGGCGACGCCTTCCACGAGCAGCTGGGCGGGGACACCAACCGCACGATCTTCAATCGCATCTGGGTTCCGGGCGAGACCGGCACCCCCGAGACCCGCTCCGACGCCGATCAGCTCAACATGTTCCCCACCCTGATCGAGGCCGCCGGGCTGACCCTGGACACTCGCGAGGCCGGGTTGGGCGTTTCCGTCTTCACTTCCGACATCCCCGGGGATTCCGCGCAGAGTTTCGAGCCGGATCCGTACAGGGACTTGCTGGAATCCCGGTCGGAGAGGTTTTACTCCGAGGCCTGGGCCAGTCCCGCCGCGCCATAACGCAGTCCATCCGTCATTCGCCGACGACGCCGCGTGCACGTGTTGTTCACGCGTGCGCGCCGAGCGCCTCCAGCACCGCGTCCCCGTACTCCGCGAGCTTCTTCGCGCCGACGCCGCTCACGGCACCCAATGCTCGCACGCTCGCAGGCTTCGCCTCCACGATGCCCACCAGGGTTGCATCCGAGAACACCATGTACGGCGGAATCTGCTTCTCCTTGGCCACCGACGTGCGCCATGACCGCAGGGTCTCGAAGACGTCGCGGTCCGCCGTCTCCAAGCCCTCGGCGGCCGAGGTGCGGGCGCCCCCGGCGGACCGAGCGCGACCGCGAGCCGGCGACGTCGGCGCCCTGTCGACCGCCAAGTCCAGGGTGACTTCGCCGCGCAACACGGGACCGGCGTTCGGACCGGGGACGAGCACACCGTAGTCACCCACGGCCTCCACGACCCCGCGCGCGAGCAGCTGCCGCAGCACCGAACGCCATTCGCGCTCGGTCAGCTCCGTGCCGATCCCCCACACGCTGAGTTCATGGTGACGTGACTCCACGGAACGCTCGTTCTCTCGGCCGAGCAGCACGTCGAAGACCTTGCCCGACCCGAACTGCTGACTGCGCTCGCGCTGCAACCGGATGAGGGCGGAGAGCAACTTTTGTGCGGGCACCGTCGCATCCCACATGGTGGGCGGCTTGAGGCACGTATCGCAGTTTCCGCACGGCTCGGACTCCTGGCCGAAGTAGCGCAGCAGCTGCACGCGCCGGCATGAGACGGTCTCACACAGGGCGAGCATCGCGTCCAGGTGCGAGCGCGCGTTGCGCATGTGCAGTTCGTTGCCCTCGCCGCGGTCGATCAGGCGCCGCTGATTGACCACATCACCCAGACCGTAAGCCAGCCACGCGGTCGACGGGAGCCCGTCGCGTCCCGCGCGGCCCGTCTCCTGGTAGTAACCCTCAATGCTCTTGGGCAGATCCAGGTGGGCGACGAAGCGCACGTCCGGTTTGTCGATGCCCATGCCGAACGCGATGGTTGCAACGATCACGATCCCCTCTTCGCGCAGGAACCGTTCCTGGTGATCATGCCGGACCGACACCTCCAGACCCGCGTGATATGGCAATGCTGCAATCCCGTGCTTCTCCAGCCACTGCGCGGTCGTTTCCACGCTTTTGCGGGAGAGGCAGTAGACGATGCCGGCGTCGCCGTCGTGCTCGGTGGTGATGAACTTCAGAAGCTGATCGCGGCCGCGGTCCTTGGGCTCGATCCGGTACTGGATATTGGGGCGGTCGAAGTTGGAAACGAAGTGAACGGCGTTCTCCATGCGCAGGCGCTCGGTGATTTCGCGATGCGTGCTGCGGGTGGCCGTGGCGGTCAGCGCAATTCGAGGGACGCTGGGGAACGCATCCGCAAGCACGGACAGACCCAGGTAATCGGGTCGGAAGTCGTGGCCCCACTGGGCAACACAGTGCGCCTCGTCGATGGCGAAGAGCGCGATCCGGGCCCGGCGGAGCAGGTCCAGGGTGCGCGGCAGGATCAGTCGTTCGGGTGCCATGTAGAGCAGATCGATGTCGCCGGCGAGCAGTTGTTGTTCAACCGCTTGGGCCTGCTGGAAATCCAGGGAGGAGTTCAGGAAGGCCGCTCGAATTCCCACTGCCTCAAGCGCCGCCACCTGGTCCGACATGAGCGCGATCAGGGGCGAGACGACGATCCCGGTGCCCTCACGGAGAATCGAGGGGATCTGATAGCACAGTGATTTACCGCCGCCGGTGGGCATGAGGACCACCGCTTCTCCCCCGCTCATCACCTGATCAATGATGGCGGCCTGTTCACCGCGGAACTCGTCGTAGCCGAAGACGTCGGAGAGGACGCTCAGGGGTGTGGGTGCGGCGGCGACGGTCTGCATAGCGGTGTGGTGGTCCTGCATGGTCTCCACACTATGTCCGGTTCCGGGTTCAGGAAGACCCGAGCGGCTCAGCCCTGGGACAGAGGCGCCGCGCCATCCTCCGGAACCAGGGGCAGGTCCATGATGACCGTGGTTCCTTCTCCCTCGACCGAGTGCAGCTCCACGGTCCCGCCGTGCTGCTCCACGATCGTGCGCACAATGACCAGCCCCAATCCCGTACCGGGGATCTGCTGGTCCGCGGCGTTCGAGGCACGGGTGAAGCTGGTGAACAACAAATCGATGTCCTGGGCGGGGATCCCCATTCCCGTGTCCTCGCACAGCAATCGCGCTCCCGTGCCGTCGGGCGTGCGGGAGAGGGAAAGGGTCACCGTGCCACCCGGTGGGGTGAACTTCACGGCATTACCCACCACGTTGGTGATGGCCCGTTCCAATCGGTCCCTGTCCCCCAGCACCGGCCACGTTCCTGCGATCTCACCCCTGATGACCACCTGACCCCTCGTGGCCTGCGGGACGAGATTGGTCATCACCCGGGAGGCGCAGTCTGCGAGATCCAGCTCGCGGTAGTGCCTTGAGCGGCCCTCTTGCTCCTGGTCCAGCTTATTGATCAGCAGGAGGTCCTCGATGAGCAGTAGTAACCGGTTGGTATTGCGGTGGACCACGTTCAGCACGCGATCCTGCTCCGGAGTGATCTTCCCGTAGTCCCCGTCCTGCAGCATTTCCACATAGCCGCTGATGGAGGTGAGCGGGGTGCGCAGCTCATGGTTCGTGGTGGATACGAACATGGATTTCTGCCGGTTCAACTCGTGCAGTTGCTCGACCGTCCGCTCACGCTGAGCGGCCACTTCCCGGGCCTCCCGAACCGCCTCGTTGAAGGTCTTCGCAAGGTGGATGAGTTCCACGGCACCCCGCGAGGTGTCCGCAACGGCATCGGCTTCACTCTGACTTTGTCGAGCCACGGTGCGCTGCAGATTCAGCAGGGGAGCGGCCAATAGCTGATCCACCCGACGCAGCGCCACGAGGATCACGGCGGAGGACACCAGTGCGGCCGCCAGCAAGGCTATACCGGCCGCCCTCATGGACCGGTTCAGTTCCGTCCTACTTTGCTTCCGCAACTCCACCGCGGTGTCGCTGAGACCGTCCAACTGGGCCAGGGCCTCATCCATTGCCGCCGCGGTCTGCTGCAGATTGGTCGTTGACCGCGGGGAGGAACTGTCCGGAGTGCGTGTCAGGACCAGCC
This sequence comes from Kocuria gwangalliensis, assembly GCF_039544365.1. Taxonomy (NCBI): domain Bacteria; kingdom Bacillati; phylum Actinomycetota; class Actinomycetes; order Micrococcales; family Micrococcaceae; genus Kocuria; species Kocuria gwangalliensis. Next base: position 32,855 of record NZ_BAABLN010000023.1, read on the forward strand.
ATTCATCCACGGCATCGTTCATGCGTTGGATCTCGGGCAGACGGCCTGCCGCAATGGTCTCGAGTCGCTCCTGGGCGGCGGTCAGATCAGCGGTCGCCCGCACATAATCCTGCGCGAAATCCTCATCCTGGCTGATGACAAACCCCCGCGAGGCGGTCTGGGCCTGCAGGAGGGCCCCTTGCATTTCATGGGTTGCGTCCACGAGGGGCGTGATGGTGGTCCGGGTCGTCTCCACGTGCTCCCGCACGGATGCCAGTCCCCACGCGGCTGTGGCTCCCGTGATCAGCAGTGCCACAAACCACAGGATGATCAACCGCTGCAGGATGACACGTACCCTGCGGTGGCCCGCGCTACCCAGCCTCGCGCGCATGCGCTGAGCCCGGGAGCTCACGAGTCCACCTCGGTGAAGCCCAAGCGAGTCATGGTCCCCCACTTCTGCTGGCGCCCCGTCAGTGCGGCGAACCAGCCCTCCAGACGCCACCACGCGGTGAGTTGACGGTAACCCGCGTTCTCGAGCACGGCGGCTATCAGGGTGATCCCCAGATCCCGCCAGCGAGGGTATTTGTGGTAGCTCAGTTCCTCCACGGTCACCGCGGCAAGGGTCACGATGATGGCGTAGGCGTAGGCCACGAACATGAAGAGCAGGAAGTATTGCCATGACACCAGCCCGAGGGCGAAACCGAGGATGATGAGCGCCAATCCCAGGAGCTCCAACAGCGGGGCGATCAGCTCGAAGACCCAGTAGTAGGGCACCGCCACGAGACCCAGCCGACCGTAGCGGGGGTTGAACAGCATGTCCCGGTAGGCCCACAGCGTCTCCCACAGGCCTCGATGCCACCGTGACCGTTGTCTGCGTAGCACGGCAGCGGTGTCGGGCACCTCGGTCCAGCAGATGGGTTCGGTCAAGAACGTGACACGGTAGGGCTTGCCCTGCTGCCGGAAGGTCTTGTGCAACCGCATGACCAGCTCGAAATCCTCGCCGATGCTACTGGTGTCGAAGCCGCCCACCGAGATCAATGCGTCACGGCGGAAGACGCCGAAAGCCCCGCTGATCAGTAAGAGCGCATTAATCCGGGACCACCCGGCCCGGCCCAGGTGGAAGGCGCGAAGATATTCCAGAACCTGGATGTCGGCAAGGGGCCTTCCGGGCATCCGGACATCCAGCACGCGCCCGCCCTTCACCCGGCACCCGTTGGCGGCGCGGATGACCCCTCCGGCTGCCACCGTGGTGATCGGGTCCTCAATGAACGGCCGGGCCACCGCCAGCAGCGCCCCGGGGTCCAAAATGGAGTCCGAGTCCACGAACAACACAAGGTCCTCGCGGGCCAGGTTCACGCCCGCGTTGACCGAATCACTGCGGCCCGAGTTGGCCTTACGCACCACCGTCAGCCGGGTCCGCCCGTCGCGAGGCATATGAATACTCGTGGGCGCTTCCAGAACTGCCACGTCCTGCGGCATCCGGCGTGTCACCGGGACCAGGTCGAAGGCTTTACGGAGCACCTCAAAGCCGTTGTCGGTGCTGCCGTCGTCCACCACAATGACCTCGTGATGCGGGTGTTGCAGGGACAGGAATGATTCCACGGCCACGCGGATCCCCATCTCCTCGTTATGCATGGCCGTCACCACGCTGATTCCCGGCATGGTCCGGGATCGCATGAGCTCCTCGCGACCGGCGAACGGGACCCGCTGCCGATGCGACACGAAGTCCACGGTCGCCAGCACGATCATTGCCAGGTAGGAGGTGTTGATCAGCAGGAAGTACACGAGAACGGGCCACGCTACGAACGCGAGCACGGCCGCGACGGCGGCGCGCAACAACTCAATCCAGTCCACGGGTGGCACTCCTCATGGTTGCGAGTTGCAGTGCGTAGGTGGCGGGCAGCTCAGCGGGACCCGGGGCGTCCGCGAACGCCCGCAGCCGCTCGCGGCCCCGCGGCCCCAGCTCCGCGAGGGCCACGGCCGCGCGTTCGGACAGTCTCGGACGGGTGTCCGCAACGAGCGGGGCCAACGCTTCCACCGATGAGGGCAGCCCGATTTCCTCAAGGGCATCCACGGCAGCGAGCGCCACGGTCTCGTCCGAATGCTGTGCGAAGCGGGACAGCATGGGCAGATCGAGCGAACCCCCGATTTCACCGAGTGCTTCCACGAGCGCCGCGAGGGTCCGGGGGTCCTGCTCCACGGCGAGCCGTTGCCGGACCACAGGGGCAGCTCGCGGTAACGGGCGGGTGCCGATCACCGTGGCCGCGACGTGGCGCACGGAAGGTTGCGGGTGCGCCGTCGCCTCCGCGACCACGGGGGCCACGGCGTCGTCGAACGCGCACAGGGACTCGACGGCCACCCAGCTGGGGAGTCCGCGCGGACGACGTCGCGGGGCCACCGCGCGCACCACGGGCCGGGCGGCCGTGCTGTCGCCGAGGAGCGTGAGGGCGCGCGCTGCGGCGACCACCACGTCCATGGAACGGTCCTGGAGCAGGGGGACGATCTTGGACCCCGATTCGCGCTCCCGCATCAACCCGAGGGGCCAGGCCGAGTACGCGCGCCGGATCGAGCGTTTGGAGGCCAGCCCCCGCAGCGCCCAGTTCGCCCGGCCGTGCGAGCGCAGCACCTGGGCCAGGGCGCGCGCCGGTTCCCCCTTGACCTTGGAGAGCATGGTGGAGACCGTGCGGTCCACCACGCGTACGCGTTGGTGGGTCACCGTGGTCAGCCGACCCAGTGCGGAGGAGTCTTCGTCCTCCCCCGAGGCCACCGCGAGCATGGCGGGTCTCAGCTCTTGGAGGACCTGGCGTTCTCGGCGTTCGCGCCAGAGCCGCCCGGCCCGCGCGCCGAGGATCACGGCGAGCAGAAAGATCGCGGCCCACACCAGGACCCACAACACCCCGGTCAACAGCTGCGGGGCCACCACGGTGGGGGTCACCACGAACGGTTCACCGTCCCCGGCCGAGCAGGGTGTTGACCCGGTGCAGCAATTCTCGCGGGCTGAAGGGCTTGGTCACGTAGTCGTCCGCGCCGGTGTTGTAACCGTCGTCCACGTCCGTGTCCCGGGCGCGTGCGGTCAGCAGGAGCACCTTGACCGGATCGAGGCGTTGCTCGGCCCGGATCTGACGCAAGACGTCCAATCCGCTGAGTCCCGGCATCATGACGTCCAGCACCACCAGGTCCGGTGCGGTGTCCTTGAGCACCTCGAGGGCCGCATTGCCGTCTCCCACGGCTCGAACATTGAAACCGGCCTGTTCGAGTTTGAAAACCACGAGATCCCGAATATCGGGGTCGTCGTCCGCCACGAGAACTGAGTGCTGGTCAGGGGTCACGAGGGAACTCCGTGGGGTGGGGGGGGGAACACGCTCCGCGGGGGGTACGGGCGTGGAACTACCACACAGAATATGCGAGTTCATAGAAAAAACCGGGATTGCCCGCGGTCTTAGGGGAGGAAAACGCAGCACCGCAATCTGGTGGGAGGCAAGTGCACGGATCCCGCGGCGAAGCGGCATTTTCTGCACATGAGATTTCTGTGCTGCAGAACCCCGACTCAACCGGTCACTGCGTGAACGGCTTGGAGAAGATCGGGACCATGATGTCGCTGAAATTCTCCTCGTCAGCCATCTCCTTGCGGAAAGCACGATCCGGGTATTTGTGGGTGAATTGTTTGCGGCGGCTGGCCCACAGCGCCTCGGAGGCGAGGTACTGACCCAGGATGGCCCCCATGGACAAGCAGAACGCCGTGATGGTGGCGTCCAACAATGACTCGCCGGCGCCGTCCATGCCGAAGATCGTGCCCAGCACGCCCTGGTACACCAGCATCCCGGGGAACAGCGGCAGGAGTACGACCATCAGGGAGGCGTTGGACGCCATGTTGAGCGCGCGCGTGAGGACCACGCACACGGCCCCGGCCGCAATGGATGCGATCAAGATGGCCCCGAAGGAACTGATACCGGCGGTGGTCAGGGAAAGCATGAAGAGCATCACCAACCCGCCGAACACGCCAAGTGCTCCGAGTTTCCAACCACGTCCTCCGGAGGCGAGCGCAAAGCCGGCCGACACCAGAACGGCACCGAGCACTGACAGCCCCCAGCGGGTGTCGTCCATCTCCAGGTGTTCGATGAAGTTCATGTCCTCACCAAAGATCGGCTGCATCAAATGGATACCCAGGGTCACACCGGCGACCAGGCCGGCGGTACTGGTGACCACGTCCAAGATGCGGCCGGAGGCTGAGATGTACCATCCGGTGATGACGTCGTGCACCGCGCTGTAGGCGGCGATACCTGCCAACCAGGCAGCCAGGGACGCGACGATGCAGACCGCGGGCTGCGACGTCGAAAAGAAGAGGCCGGAGACGCATGCGCCCATAACCGCGGTGAAGCCACCCGCTGCGAGACTGAAAATCGCGGGTGCCTGGGTGCGCACGACCAGTGCGTAGACCGCATATACGGCAGCGGCAACCAAGGCGGAGCTCAGGGTCGTGACCAGTCCGCCACCCAGAATGAGAGCGAATCCGACACCGAACATTGCGAAGCCCGTGGCAGTCAGACGATGCCCGATGACACGCGATGTGGCTGTGACCTCTTCCATCTTCCGGATGGCCTCATCGATGGAGAGCTGATTCATCACAAAGGCTTCAAGTACCTCACCGGTCTCGGTACGCAGGCCAATGTCCAGCGTGCCCGGTTCGGATTCGAGGATGCGGGTGCTGGGCGCGTCGTCGGGCTCTTCCTGGTGACTGATGGTGACCTGGCCCAAGCTGACACTCACGGTGACGTTGGGCATCTCGGTCTTCTGGAAGATCGACAGGAGGGACTTGGTGGTGCTGGCCGATCCCGAACCACTCCGGATCAAAGCGTCCGCGATCAGAAAGGCCAGCTTATAAGCCGCCTGTTCAGTGGAAAGCATGACGGTCACCCTAACGTCACCACGCGGGCTGCCGCCAATGACGATAGCGGCGGAGCAACACACCTGATCAGACCCGGGTGCCACTGTCGACTCGCACCGGGCGGCTGTACTCTGTGCAAATGCAGATAATAAGATTTTTTGACGACCTGCTGAATGCCCCCCGCCAGAACGCTCTCCTTCTCGCCCGGTGCTGCTCAGTAACCACCGAAAGCCCCGTACAGTGATTCTCGCTCCGCTTCAAGGGACCACGTGGCGCCGGGTCCAGGAGGCCGAAGGTCGCCGTGTGCTTTCCGGCCATGGAGAGGGATGGATGGCGCAGGCCATCGTGGAGGAGCGGCCCGTTGGCCGCTATCTGTACTGCCCCTACGGCCCGGTGGCCCGAGACAACGAATCCTTCGACGCCGCCCTGCGCTGGCTATTCACCCAGGCTCGAGACACCCGATCGTGGTTCTTGCGCGTGGAACCACCCAGCCCGTCGGGTTGGTTTCGGCAGGCGACCGACAAGGAAATCTTCCGGCGTCGAACAGTCCTGCAAAGCCGAGGCTTCCGACGAGCGGCTCGCGCCCTGCAGCCACTCCGGACCCGGTGTCTGGACCTGACGGTGGACGAGCCGGAACTGCTGAGAGCCATGACCGGCACCAACCGCACCCTCCACCGCAGTACGGCAAAACGTGGCCTGACGATTGAGGCCAGCCACGACCCGGGGGACATCCATCATTTGATCAGCCTGCTGGCCTCGACCGCACAGCGTCAGGACTTCCGGTCTCGTGACTCCACGCATCTTAGGACCCTGGCCGAGACCACACTTCCTACCGGCGCCGGCACCCTCTTTCTCGCCCGTCAGGGTGACCAGGTGCTCAGCGCGAACCTGGTGATCGATGACGGCGGTGTGCGAATGTTCCTCCACGGTGCATCCGATCCCGCGTACCGAAAGTTGCGGGCGCAACAGTCGCTCACGGTCGCGGCCGTTCTGGACGGTCGAGAACGCAAACTTGAGGCGGCCGATCTGTTCGGGATCGCACCCAACGACGACCCCGGGCACCCGTGGGCAGGGTTCACCAAGTTCAAAGCATCGTTCGGCGGTCATGTTCTGGAGCACCTGGGGGCCTGGGACCTGCCCATTCGACCCGCCGCGTACCACGCACTGCGGGCGGTGCAGAGAATCCGGTGAGCATTGTGTGGCTGGGGTCGGGGCGTCACCCGATCATCGGCACCCAGTCAGCCCTCGAGCCGCGCACCTTCCCATGCTGCCCCTCAAGACATCACTCACCCGGATAAGACCCCACGCTCCATTGGTTACCTTCGGGGTCCGCGATGGTTGCCGAACGCCCTCCGTAGTCCTGATCCGTGGGCTCCGCAATGCTTGTGCCGTCGGCTGCGAGCGCCCTTCGGAATACTTCGTCCACTTCGGTGTCTGTGTCCACCACCAAGTAGCACTTGGCCTGCCCGACCATCTCGGCATGCGCGTGCGGGTTGTCTTTGCGCACGGACCCGAACATCACGCCGCCGTTGTCGCGCCATCGATATTGGGCATGCTCGACGACGCTCGGATCGTTGTCATCGGCATACAAGACCACCTCTTCGAACCCCAGGGCCCGTAAGAACTCCGCGCCGCGAGCGGCGTCGGTGAAGGTCAGTGAATGGAACAGCTGTGGTTTCATGTTGTGTGTCATGACCTCATCCTGCCGGGCCGGGGTACTGCAGGTCTTGAAGAAATGGGAACTCTTGCTCGCTCGTCGGCGACTGCCCCGCGAGCGTGTGCCATTCTCTCGACAGATGGGACTGATCGGCGAAACCTGCGGCGTAAGCGGCGTCGGCGAGCCTGGCACCCTGGCGGACCATCGTTCGAGCTCGGGAGAAACGGGCGAGGCGACTGAGTTGCTTGGGCGAGATGCCGACCTCGCTGCGAACCCTGATGTTGAGATACCGACGTGACCACCCGACGTCGGCGGCGGTCTGGGCCACCCCGCATCCGCGGCACAGCAATCGCCACGCGCGGCGGATGTCGGCGGGCATCAGGAACTCTTCCAGGCGGTCCAGGAGTAAAAATTCTAGGACCGCAAACCGCTGGGGCCACTCGGCTTGTTCGGCAATCCGAGCGTATTCACTCTCCGTCAGCCCGCGCGGCAACTCAACCAGGTCCACGCTCTGTCCGGCCAACTCGGCCAAGGGTGCTCCGAAGAGTGCACGGCAGCCCAACGGTGTCAGTTGAAGTTGGATTCCGCGCTGTAATCCGTGGGTGCGAATCAGGGCGGGAGACAGGTGCAGCCCGGAGGCCGAGGCCCACAGCTTTTGCGAATCACGCTCGCCGAACCAGCCGACATCGAGTGGCTCATCAAGGGCGATGATCAGCGTGGCCGTCGCGTTGGGGACGCCGAGGTGCACCTGATCTTCGCTGAGGGTGATGTCATAGCCCACCATTGGCCCGGCGAGGTAGTCCCGCAAGACCGGATGCGGCTGCTGGATCGCCCCAGTCATGCCGCCAAGTTAGCACGGGGTGACATCTGGGGCGCAGGTTCGCACGGACGCAGTCTGAGGGGATGAAAGTGTCAATTCCGAACCCGGATTCTGCGTCTATCTCACTTCACGCTGCGGAGTGCAGACACCGTGTCAGTCCTTCAGAACTGACGGCAACATTCCCAACTCGTCCAACCGACGCACCACGTGAATAGTCAGCTGGTTTTGCCACAGACCGATCCCGTATCCAGCTGGATTCCGCACTTTCAGCAGAAGGTTAGCGTCCAAGAGCTTCTTCAGTTTGTGGCTGCGAGATGACGGGGATCCGGGTAGGACATCGCGAAGGTCACCCGGCTTGCACTTCCCACGCCTGGCCACCTCGTAAAGAACATTGGCATCACTTTCTTTCACATCACCCCCGGCCACTGCAGCGTTCAGCGCCGGAGCGAATACTTCATCTGCAATGAACAACCGATCCGACAACTGGGTTACTGAAAAGAGATCGTCTCGAAGCCCTCTGATCATGTAGTGGCACCACGCGAGAGTGCCGTCCTCCGACAAGCTGTCCGCCACGGCCAGATTGTCGTAGTACGCCTGTCGATCCGCGCCAAAGACGGCGGTGGGGTTCAACGGTCGAGCGTCGCTGGGGGACGTGTATCCCCGATTGGTGAGCATCGCGTATGTCAAGAGTCTGGAGACCCGGCCATTGCCATTGGCAAATGGGTGGATCCAAACAAATCGATGATGGACCAATGCCACTTGAATCAGCTGCTGTTGAGACAGGACATCCTGATTCGCGAAATCGATCAACTGATCCATGTCCGCTTGAATCGCCGCTGGTTCCGGGGGGATATGGCGTGCCCCAGATATGGCAACCGGGGTCGTCCTGTAACTACCCGGATGAGGATCCCCCTCGCGTTCCAGACCGTTCACGGACAACTGGTGCAAATCCCGGACCAGTTTATGCGAGATTCGTAGAGTCTCTTCCTCGACCAGACGGTCTATATATCTTGTAGCTTCCTCAAGTTGGAGAATCTCTCGGACGGCGTCCTGTGCATCTTCTCCCGTGCTCTGCGCCCGACGTGTTTCTGCGATCACATCTGCCACCGTGGTTCGGTTACCTTCGATCCGAGCTGACATGATGCTGGTCAGCCCCTGGAACAGTCGCCGGAGCTCAAGAGTTAGTGGATCCGCCAACCGTTCAGTACGAAAATCAACTCGGACACGCTCAAGATCGAAGAGCGCCGACGCCAAAGAACCATCGAACGGGATGTGGGGGAACACGATGGGCTGCATGCCAGAATTTTACCAATAGCCAGATCGGAATTTGAACACATCTACGTCGCACCCCATTAAATTCAAGGGTTCTGAGAGCAGATGCCACGTGAAAAATTTGAACGAACACCGCTGCAAGAGTTGACCTCATCAGACCATGACTCAACGAGCACGGTTATCAAGGTTGCCCGCAATTCATCAATCGCTGCAGGCGCCAATGGATGCGCAGCTGTAGCAAGACCGGGTAGACGTGCAGCAGCCCTCGCAGCCCCAGAATCCACAGCACGGCGAACTATGAGATCGGAGCAGCGACTAACGCAACGACCAGATGGACCGCTGCGCCCCACGCATGCGCCATTCCTGAAGATCGAACGGAGGCGTAAAGTTCTTTCGGCGGACGGCGTTCTGTGAGATGAGGCTTCATGCACCGCACGACTCGGTTCCTCAGAATGAGGTCGAGGAACCGGCGGAAAACATCCATATCCAACACCCTCCCGATTCGATTCGCGCCATCACTCACGTGGAAGTCGGACTCGGGCAGCGCCCGCCCAAGCTTGTTACCCACGAAGAACGCTCCATTGTTCGAGACGAGACTGGTGGCCAGCGCAAAGGCGGAACCCTCCGACACCTGCTTCGCGTCCCACCACAGAGGGACCCAACGCGGTCAGGGCTGTTGTCACGAGAGTCGTGATTAAGAGATCGTCTACCTTCTCTCGTCACGTAACCAGTTAACGGGTACACCAATTTTCGGGAGTACATGCCCCTCTAATACCGTTCTCCAGCGGACGACGCCGCTCGGCCGGCCCTCGCGCCTAGACCCCCTCCAACGCCATGTTCGCGAACCGCGAGTAGTGACCTTGGAACGCCACCACGATGGTCTTGGTGGGGCCGTTACGGTGCTCCGCCACGATGACCGGTGGCCGATGACCAAGGACGGGCACTGATGGCTTGGTGCGACCATGAATTCACGGCCCGCTGATAAGTGTGACGAGCACTACTAGCCCCTGGATGAGCACGAGGCCCCAAAGCACGGAGGCGAAGGCCCACCAGAAGTGGCGAGTGTACACGGCGAAGGCCGCCCCGATCAGCCCGAGGAAGATGGGGATCAGGAAGAGCCAAACGGGTCGATTGCTGCCGGATCCAGTCCAATCCGGCATCAGCAGAACAAACACCAAGGCCAAAAGCATTAATATCCACGTAGCAGTCGGCCGGCGCTCAGCCCCCCGAATGTCTCTGGACGGGTCAGTAGCAGCCATAACAGCCACACTCCGATTTCTACTTGAGCGGATTGCACAAACAGTAGGTGAAGTAGGTGCTCACAGCGGCCGCCGTTGCGCGTTCCCGGGAATTCATGCGGTGGGCGTTCTGCCGGATGTCCGTGACGATAGCTCGATCGCAGGAACAAGCAAAGTAACCCCGTGAGCCGTAGCACCGGTCGTGCTTCCTGCAGATCGAATCCAGCACATCGAGAGCAGGTCCTCCACCGTAACCAGGCCCGCACCAATTCCCCCAGACAGGAACGCTCAGCCGGGCAGCCGTCGTTCCATTTCCAGTAGCGTTATGAGCGGACGCTAGCTGATTAATTGTCTGCCCGATATCAATGATTTCTGGACTTGCACCGGCAGCTCGGGCGGCTGCCAGGTCGAAGTAGACCGATCCGTCAGGGGAGGTCTGCATATATTTGCCAGACTCGGACACCTGGGCATTAAACTTCTCGCCTACTGACTTATTCGATGCAAAGGCCGCCTTCGAAGACACCCCCATAGCGGGCGCAACGCTAGAAGCTGATGGCGAGGCGACCGCGGGACCTCCTATCATCAGGAGAGCCGTGATTCCCACGGACAGCCCTACATAGCTGGTTCGCGGTGACTTGTTGAAAACCTTTGCGAGCTCACGACGGAACCCTGAACAAGTCTTATTCTTCCCGGCCAAATGAGCATTTCGACAATAATTACGTATCGCAATCAGGCCCTCGTCAGTGGATTAAGGCTTGATGTCCCCGGATCTTAGAACCCCTCCAGCGCCATGTTCGCGAACCGCGAGTAATGACCCTGGAACGCCACCACGATCGTCTTGGTGGGGCCGTTGCGGTGCTTCGCCACGATCACATCGGCCTCACCGGCACGCGGTGACTCCTTGTCGTAGACGTCCTCACGGTGCAGCAGGATGACCATGTCCGCGTCCTGCTCGATCGAGTTGTGGACGGTCACGCCGTTGGCCACAAAGTTGTGGGCGCCAACCACGGTGGCATCAAAGACTTCCTCCACGCCGTCATCCTCCATGGACACAATGCGATCCCAATACAGATCGTTCATCGCCATCATGTCCAGGTCGTGGGTATCGAGCGCGGAAATGACTTCTTCCAGCCGAGATTGGGGCGGTCGGGTGATCGTCGCCGCGCCGCCACCAGCCACAGAGGACGCCGATACGCGGTTTTCCAAAAGACTCCGGACCTCGTCCCACGCGTTGTACATTCCGTCGGGGTCGGAAGCAGCCTTTTTTCCCTTCACAGCCCGCAAAGCAGAACGCAGCTGGGTCGCGGCCACCGCAGATTCACCAGCCACAGGGATCTGCTCCAGGAACATCAGCTGATCCTCGAACTCGTCAATCGACACGACAGAAGCAGCAGTACCTGCACCTGAAGAAACAGTCCCCACGATTCCGAACCGCAACAGCAGGCGGGCCACGGCATCGGCGGCGTCACGCGACGTCGTCGTCAGAGAAATCTCACCGCACTCGCCGGACGTTGCCGAGGAAATCGATCCGGAACGGGACCATGCCGAGCTGAGCAGCAACCGCACCTGGTCCTTGGGAAGTCCGAATATTGAAGCTGGCACGGACGAGAGCCCGGCCAACTGCGCGCCCAAGGCGGTCACTTCAGCGTCACTCATGGATACAGAAGAAACGGGCGCCCCCACATGCCGCGGGATACCCAACCGATCCCCCACACCCAGGTCGCCCAGAGCCCGCCAGCCCGCGTACGTGAAGAACTTGTGGTTCGCCGTCGCCCGCACCTCGCGCCCGGACGCCAGACGCAACCGGAAGACGGGCTTCACACCGGTGGAGAACACGTGCGTCATCGGTCGCTGCACGTAACGCAGGTCGTCCGCGAGCGCCCACACGGGCACGTCCTTCTCGCCCGACTCGTACAGCTCACGCATGGTCGTCTCCGCGCCCGTGTCCGCGCGCAGAATCCGGGTGTCGCCGGTCAGGCAACCCGATTCGCGCAGGTCACTCACCTGCGGCTTTTTGTCCGTGCGCTGCTCGGAGCCACGGTTCAGCTGGGACAGCGCGATGACCGGAACTTCGAGCTCCTTGGCCAGCAGCTTGAGCGCACGGGAGAACTCGGAGACCTCCTGCTGACGGGATTCGACCTTCTTGCCGGAACTCATGAGCTGCAGGTAGTCGAGGACCACGAGCTTCAAATCATGCTTTTGCTTCAGGCGCCGGCACTTGGCGCGAATCTCCATGAGCGACATGTTGGGCGAATCGTCGATGAACAGCGGCGCCGAATCCATTTTGCCCATGATCTGCGCGATCTTGGCCCACTGCTCGTCCTGCAGTGTGCCGGCGCGCAGGTCCTGCATCTGCAGGGTGCCCTCCGCGGCCAACAGACGCATGGCGATCTCATTACGGCTCATTTCGAGCGAGAAGATCACGGAGGTCATGTTGTGCTTGATGGACGCGGAGCGTGCGATGTCCAGCGCGAACGTGGACTTACCCATGGCCGGGCGCGCCGCGATCACGATCATTTGTCCGCCCTGGAACCCGTGGGTCAGCTCGTCCAGTTCAATGAACCCGGTGGGCACACCCTGCATGCCCTCGCGGTTACCGGCGGCCTCGATCTCGTCGACCGCGGCCTCCATGACGTCACTGAGCACCACGTAGTCCTCGGACGTGCGCCGCTCCGCCACCTGGTAGATCTCGCCCTGAGCCTCGTTGACGATGTCATCGACCTCGCCGTCCTGCGAGTACCCCAGCTGCGCAATCTTGGTACCGGCCTCCACCAACCGCCGCAGCACCGCACGCTCGCGCACGATCTCCGCGTAGAAACCCGCATTGGCCGCGGTCGGTACGGACGCGATCAGCGAGTGCAGGTACGCCACGCCACCGATGCGTTCGATCTCACCGCGCTTGGTGAGCTCGTCGCCCACGGTGATTGCATCGGCGGGTTCGCCGCGCCCGTACAGGGAGATCACGGCGTCGTAAACGGATTCGTGCGCCGGCTTGTAGAAATCCACTCCGCGCAGCACTTCCACCACGTCCGCAATGGCGTCCTTGGAGAGCAGCATGCCGCCCAGCACCGACTGCTCCGCCACGTTGTCATGCGGCAGCGAGCGCCCGTACTCCTCGCGCGATCCGGACGTGTATTCCGACACCCTCACTCACTTCCATTCCTCAAAGACTGCGCTCCATTGTCGCACTGTGCCACGACACGGATAACACGCGTTCGCCAAGGGGGACCACGACGCCGCTCACCCCCTGGAAACTCCCGGGTTTCGCCTGTAGATTGATCCCGTTTCATACCTCGCGGCGCTTGGCGCGCCGCCCTCACCTAGATACGGAGATCATGAGCGCCCCTAGCGACGCCCCCTGTGAAAGACCCGGTTTTCTGAGTTGTAGCCAGGGGTGGTGGAGCTAGTGGAAGTCGTCTCCATCATCGTCGGACTCGTGCTGGTCGCAGCGTGCGGCGCCTTTGTTGCCGCCGAGTTCTCCCTCATCACCGTCAATCGAAATGACGTAGAGGCCGCCGCCAAGACCGGGGACCGCCGCTCCCAGGGTGTGTTGAAGGGCATGAAAACCCTGTCCACCCAGCTCTCCGGAGCCCAGCTGGGCATCACCGTCACCAACCTGGGCATCGGCTTCCTCGCGGAACCCGCCATTGCCGCCCTCATCGTGGGGCCGCTCACCGACGTCGGCCTGTCACCCGTCGCTGCCCGCTCCACCTCCATCACGCTTGCGCTGGTGCTGGCCACCGGCCTGACCATGATCTTCGGCGAACTGGTACCCAAGAACCTTGCCATTGCCAAGCCCCTGGCCACCGCGAAGGCAGTGGTCGGATTTCAGCGCGGCTTCACCAAGGTGCTGGGCTGGCCCATCCGCCTGTTCAACAACAACGCCAACAAGATCGTGCGCGCGTTGGGCGTGGAACCACAAGAGGAACTGGCCTCAACGCGCTCCCCCGAGGAACTCGCCGGGCTGGTCCGCCATTCCGCCAATCAGGGCGCACTGGCCTCCCAGACCGCGGAGCTGGTTGAGCGCTCGTTCGCGTTCGGTGACCGCCGCGCACATGACGTGATGACCCCGCGCGGTCAAATGGTCACCCTCTCCCCGAACAACACCGTGCGGGATCTGCTGCGAGAGTCCAAGGCCACCGGTTTCTCCCGCTTCCCGGTGCTGCACGACGACAAGGAACACGTTCTGGGCCAGGTGCACGTACGCCGGGCCCTGGCCGTGCCCTACGCCCAACGTGAGTCCGTGACCGTCGAGGACATCATGGGCGAGGCCCGCTTTGTCCCGGACACCGTGGAACTCGACGACCTCATGGACGTGCTGCGCACCGGTGCCCTGCAGATGACCCTGCTCGTGGACGAGTTCGGCGACATCGCCGGGCTGGTCACCCTGGAGGACCTCGTGGAGGAACTCGTGGGTGAGGTGCGCGACGAGCACGACCCCCAGGACGAGCCCCACGCCGAACAACACGATGACGTGTGGACCTTCTCCGCGGCCCTGCGCCCGGACGAGGCCAGTGAGCACCTGGGCGTCACGGTCCCCGAACACGAGGACTACGAAACCCTGGCCGGGCTCATCACCTTGAACCTGGGCCGCCTGGCCGAGGTGGGAGACACCGTCACGGTCGAATCCGATCCTGACCCCGGCGAGGATCCCCAACTCATCACGTTCGAAGTGACCGACCTGGACGAACACCGCATCACCGAGCTGACCGCTCGCGTGCACGAGCTGCCGTCCGAGGATGAGACCGAGCACGAAAACCAGGAGCACAACGCGAAGGCCACGGACCACCCCGAGGCCCCCAGCGGCGTCGTCGAGCAGGAGGAAAACCGATGAACGACTTCGCCGGAGTGCTGCTCACCGTGTTGCTGCTTGCGGGCAACGCATTCTTCGTGGGCGCGGAATTCGCCCTGATCTCCGCGCGCCGCACCGTGATCGAACCCAGGGCGCTCGAGGGTAAGTGGGCCGCCAAGGTCACCCTCAGGGCCATGGAAAACGTCTCGCTCATGATGGCGGGCGCGCAGCTGGGCATCACCATTTGCACCCTGGCTCTCGGCGCGATCAGTGAACCGGCCATTGCGCACCTGCTCGAAGTTCCGTTCGCCGCGATCGGCGTGCCGGAGGCCCTGCAGCACCCGATTGCATTCGCGATCGCGCTGGCCTTGGTGACCTACCTGCACGTGGTGGTCGGCGAGATGGTCCCGAAAAACATCGCGCTGGCCACCCCCGAGCGCAGCGCCCTGGTGCTGGGCCCCCTCCTGATGGGCGTGGTCACCGTGCTGCGGCCGCTGCTGTGGCTCATGAACGGGATCTCCAACGGCATTCTGCGCCTGATGCGCGTGCAGCCCAAGGACGAGGTCACCTCGGTCTTCACCCGCGACGAGGTTGCCGCCCTGGTCGCCGAATCACGCCACGGCGGGTTGCTCGAAGCCAACGACGAGCGCCTACTCCTGGGCGCCCTGACCTTCGAGGAACGCAGCGTCAACGGCATCCTGATCCCCATGAGCAAGGTGACGTGCCTGCCCTCGGGCGTCACCACGGCCCAGGCGGAGATCATTGCCGCGGACAGCTACTCGCGCTTCCCGATGCTCGCCCGTGACGGCTCGCTGGCCGGTTACGTCCACATCAAGGACCTGATCGAAGAGGACGACGCCGCTCGCGACCTTCCCATCGAGGCCACCCAGGTGCGCGCACTGCCGCGCATTGACGCGGATATGCCGCTGCGACAGGCGCTGACCATCATGCAGAACTCGGGTGCCCATCTGGGCGCCGTGATTTCAGCGGACGGTCGCGTGGACGGCATCGTCACGCTGGAGGACATGCTCGAGGAACTCGTGGGTCAGATCCGCGACGACAGCCGCATGATTCGCGAGGCTTGACGAGATGCGCTGTCCACGGGTTGTGGAAAACCTGTGGACAGCGTGTGGAACACGCCGCGCAACTTGTGCACGGGTTGTGGACGGCCCTGTGGATAACTAGAGCACGGCGGCGATCAGCCCGAGCCACAGCAACGGTGATAACAGCAGCGAAAGTACCAACAGGACAATGAACCTCCCCCTCAGCGGGGGAAAGGCAACCAACCCGGCAATGCCCAGTATCGCCGCAATAATGGACGCTATGACGCTGACGACCAACCCGATCACCAGCACCAATACGGCCCCTCGGGGGTCCAGAGAGGTGCCCAGGGTAAAGCTCCCGGCAAAGGCTGCGACGGCCAGGCCGAGGCAGCCCAGTCCGACCCAGTAAAGCTGAGACCCGCTGAGTCCCCTGCGTGCCTTGATTTCCATACCGAAAATCATCACATGTAACCCCCCGGGGCTTCCGGCCGCGAAACTTGGGAAAGTCATCGGTGCCGGCCAAACCGTGGAAACACAAAGAAGAATCCCGCAGGTCGGTGACCTGCGGGATTCTTCTCAATCACATTCCGGGGGCATCGCGCGGGATGCCCAGGGGATGAAATCAGGCGGGGACAACCTCGAACTCGACGTTCGCGTTGACCTCTTCGTGCAGTCGAACCACGGCCTGGTACACGCCGGTGGTCTTGATGCGCTGGGTGAGCTCGACACGACGCTTGTCGATGGAGCCCAGACCCGAGGCCTGGACGGCCTTGGCAACGTCTTCAGCGCGCACCGTGCCGAACAAGCGGCCCTCGGCACCGGACTTGACCGGAACGGTCAAGGTGGTGGAGGTCAGCTTGGCAGCCAGGGCCTGTGCATCCTCCAGGGATGCCAGGTCACGAGCGGCACGTGCGTTCTTGATGGATTCGATCTGCTTTTCAGCGCCACGGCTCCAGGGGGTTGCAAAACCGCGCGGGAAGAGGAAGTTACGGGCGTAGCCGTTCTTCACGTCAACCACGTCACCGGCTGAACCCAGCCCGGAAACTTCGTGGGTCAGAATGATCTTTGCCATAGATTCTCAGTCCTCTCAGATCAGCGGCCGGCGCCGGAGTAGGGCAGCAAAGCAACTTCACGAGCGTTCTTGATCGCCAAAGCGATCTTGCGCTGCTCCTGAACGGACACGCCGGTCACGCGGCGTGCACGGATCTTGCCGCGGTCGGAGATGAACTTGCGAAGCAGAGCGACGTCTTTGTAATCGATCTCGGTGACGCCTGCCGCCTTGAGCGGGTTCTGCTTTGGTTTCGGCTTGCGAATTTCAGCCTTGGCCATCGTGGTGCTCCTTTTCGGATGCGGAGCCCGCAGGCGGGCCTGCGGGATGGGGTGAATAAGTGTGTTTAGAAGGGGGGCTCATCTTCGGAATCGGCACCCCAGTCGTAATTACCACCGGAGGACTGACCCCAAGGATCGTTGCCCTGTTGCGGACGCTGCTGCGCGCCACCGCCGCGGTTGGCACCGGGGTTACCCCCGCTGAAACCACTTTGCTGGTTGCCGCCGCCGGAGCCGGCGAAGTTGCCGCCCTGGTTTCCACCAAAGCCGCCACCCTGCTGGCCGCCGCTGAATCCGGAGTCTCCACCGAATCCGCCGCCGCCACCACCACCGCCGGTGTTACCGAAGCTCTGGTTGCCGCCGTAGGAGTTGCCTCCCTGGCCACCACCGCGCGAGTTGCGGTTGATCTTGGCGGTTGCGTACCGCATGGAAGGGCCGATCTCGTCGACTTCCAGCTCCTGGCTGGTGCGTCGCTCCCCTTCCTTGGTCTCGTACGAGCGTGCTTTGAGCCGACCTTGAACGATCACGCGAGTGCCCTTGCTCAGGGACTCTGCCACGTTCTCCGCTGCTTCACGCCACACCGAGCAGCGCAGGAACAGGGTTTCCTGATCCTTCCACTCATTGGACTGCCGATCGAAGGCCCGCGGGGTGGATGCAATCGTGAAATTGGCCACCGCGGCTCCGGACGGAGTGAAGCGCAGTTCGGGGTCGGCGGTCAGATTGCCGATCACTGTAATGACGGTATCGCCAGCCATGTGAACCTCCGGTATCTGTGGACGCTGGATGCGAGACGTTGTGGGTTTTGAAGCATCTCACGGTTATCCCGTAAGGGGCGTGGGTGAGACGCCCTGTGCAGCCCTGGTGGACCGCACAGTCAACTCACTTGGCTTCGATCTTCTGTTCTTCAGGGCGGATGATCTTGGTGCGCATCACGGCCTCGTTCAGGCCCAGGACACGGTCCAGTTCCTGAGCGGTGTGCGGCTCAGCGGTGAAGTTCACAACGGCGTAAATGCCTTCGGCCTTCTTCTGGATCTCGTAGGCCAAGCGACGACGGCCCCAGATGTCGACGTTGTCGACGGTGCCGTTCTCCTTGGTGACTACCTCGAGGAACTTCTTGAGGGTCGGCTCAACGGCGCGCTCCTCGACCTCGGGGTTGAGGATCACCATCAATTCGTATTCACGCATGTAAAGAACCCACCTCCTTCGGGCTAAACGGCTGCGGTCCTTCCGCAGCAGGAGGTTCTGTGCGTTTGTCGGTACCGATCGCGTATCGAACGGCACACAGACTTGCCGAGTTTACTACAACTGCGGCTCAGTAGCCATTGACACGGCGGGCCAGCCGCACGTTGAGCTGCGCGACCCGCAGCGGGATGAGGAACAGATCAATGATCATGAGCAGCCCCCAGAAGCCCAGGATGAACCAGCCGATGATGATCGGGGTGGTGAACCAACCAATGGCCCACAGCAGAATGTAGAAGATTCCCTGAAAGGGCTGCTGCAGGTAGAACTTGTGCACACCCAGCCAGCCCAGGAAGAACCACAGCACATAGGACAACAGGGCGGACTTGCCGCCCACCACGTTGACCACGGCCGGACCCTGGCGGGGTTGACCCCAGGAGGACTGCCCGGGGTTGTGCTGGAAACCGCCGGGGCGGAATCCGCCGTCCTGGTGATTGCCCCGCTGATATCCACCGGCTCGAGTGCCGTCGCGTGGGGGCAGCGGCTGAGGTGTGTAGTATTCCGGCTCTTGGGCCACGATGACTCCCTCTTCGACTGGTTCCAGTTTACGAGGCGTCGAATGCCCGTTCGGTATCGGTCAGCGCTCGGCGCAATTGCACGTCCGTGGTGATGTCGTTCCCGGTGGAGCGAGTGGTAACGTCCAGACCGAATTCCACGCGCTCGGTCTTGGCGCGTCCGTCTTCGCGATACGTCACCTTGGCCACGGCCGGGCGGTAGCGCTGAGCATGGAACTGGAGCGGATCCGCGTCATCGGGTTGCAGAACCAGTGCCGGCCGGACCTCCAGTTCCCATTCCACATTGCTCACCCCGTCCGGCAGGGCGTCGGGTTGCGCGTTTTCCGACTCCGACGCCGCTCCCTCCGCCCATGAGCTGGGCGCCGGGCACTTTTCGAGGTCCAGGCGAAGCCCACCTTCACAATCGCTGATCACCGCGCCGATTTCACGGTCAACCGTCTCCCACATTCGCGGGGAGGGCCCGAACGTGAGTTCCATGGACACGGACCGGGGATCTCGAATGTCTATGCTCCCAGTGGCATTCGTACTAGCCACCAAGTAGGAGTCCTCAGGGAAACCCACGTCGTAACTACCGGGGAGGCCCGCGAACTGCCACGCACGGGCGGGGCCGTCATCTATAGCGCGCAACGCGCCGGTGGCGGGCCGTACGGACTGGCCGTTCACGGACAGGGTGTCCACCGCCGCGGGCAGCTTCACCTCGACCGTTTGGTTGTCCAGGTCCTTGAGCCGCCACGTGTCGTTGAGGAAACCGGAAGTGGTCAGCTTGTCCACCGTGTACGTCAGGCGGTGGGTCTGGTCGTCACCCGTGCGCACGTCCACCTCGACATCGGCCTGGGTTCCGTGCTCGGAGACGGACACGATCTCATGAGCCACCGGGCGGTCGTGCGAATTGCGGTACACGGAGTTGGGCAGGATCTGCACCATGGGATCACTGCTGGTGATGCTCAGCGGGGCCAAAACCTGCCGTGCACTGCCCCGCTCCAATTGCGCGAGGTAGTTGTCAACAGCGGACTCGGGTTCGCGTGCGACCAGGAAGAAGTTGATCACGGTGCTCCACAACAGAACCACCACGACCACTCCCGCCAAGATCAACAACAAGGGCTTGAGAAGTGATCGCAACGAGGGCGGTTGCCAGTGGGCCATCGAAGGCTTGCGGTTCTCCATGATCCCTTTCCGAGAGGCATGGGTGGCTGGGGTTGGCTCATGGCCTGGTGACCGGGGTTGCATCATGTGAGAGCGGACGCCCCGAGCGCCAGCGCCTTGCGGCCGCGAAACATGTCGATCACCGCGGCCACCACAAAGTAAATCAGGAACAGGTAGCGGATGACCGCCAGAATGTCCTGGGGCGCCCACCCGAATTGTTCGACCCACGGCAGGGTGGGCCAGGCGGCAGCGGGGAGCACCACGGTGGCCCAGTAGAGCACTTCAACCGCTTGCCAAAGACCGAATTCGATCCAGTTGCGGCGGCACAGGATCACCAGTGGCACCAGCCACAGCACGTAGTTGAGCGAGTAATCCTTGGCCAGCAGCACCCACAGGGCCAGCAGCAGGAACATCACCTGCACCACGGACGGTTCACGGCGGCTCAGCAACGAGATCAGCAGCACGAACACCAAGCCCAGCACCATGGTCAGGAGCACGTACTGACCCACGCTGCCGCCGTCCAGGGCCAGACCGGTGCGCGGTTCAATGTTGTTGTTCCACACGTTCCAGAACGAGGACTGTTCCGTATTGGAGTCCACGATGTTGTCGAACTGTGCCCGCCATTGATCCCACGCCGTGAGCATGTACGTGCCGTTGATCAGAATCCACGCGATAGCGGCGCACAGGAGCGCGCTGATGAAGTCCTTGATGAACCGGTGGCGTGCGGCCATGATCAGGATGGCCAGCAGGACCACCACGGGGAAGAACGCCACGGACGCGCCAAAGCCCACCATGAATCCCGCGAGCGCCGGGTTGCCGCGCACGTAGCCCAGCAGGGCGAGCATCATGAAAAGCACGGCCCACAGGTCCCAGGTCTGGAAACCCACGAGCACCACCACGGGTGACAGGGCCATGACCAGCGCATCTGATGAGCGTGAACCACTCAGCGAGGACACCACGGCCACGATGGCCAACCACACCAGGGCCAGCAGAACGAGGGAGAGGTCCAGGTAGATGCCCTGGTCCACGTCGATACCCAGCAGGGAGGAGAGGTTGGAGGCGAACCAGCCGATGATGGTGGTGATCATGCCCACCAGGACCGGCTGATCCCCGGTCGGTCCGCCGGTGAAGAAGCCGCCGGCCGCGTCCGTGGAGCGCACACCCATATCGCCGGTGCCGATCACGGTGGCGCACAGTTCGGGGACGTCCTCCGCGAGGTTCCAGTTGGGCACCCGGCACGGCACACGCAGCAGGTACGCCATCATGACCGTGTAGAGGCCCAGACCGAGCAGCAGCAGGCCGGAATTTCCGCCGCCGCCGCGCTTCTTGGCGCCTTCCATGCTCATGCGCGTACTCCTCCGGTGGACACAGGGACGGCATTAGTCTTCCACGGCCCCGCCCCGTTCGCCGCTCGTGGCGCGACCCACCCCCACAATTTACGACGCCGCTCGCGCACGTCGCGCACGCGGACCCGGCCCCGGTGCGGGCCCACGCACTTCACGCCACCAGACTCGCCGGTGGTCCCATTCAGTGGCCCGTGCCGTCAGACCGTGCCGATGCCCTTGGATCGGGCCCACTCGATGAGCCGTTCGCGCGCGGCATGTTCACCCACTGCACCTTGGTCCAAACGCATCTCGAGCAAGAACTTGTAGGCCCTGCCCACCTCGGGGCCGGGACCGATCCCCAGGGTTTCCATGATCTGCTGACCGTCCAGTTCGGGACGCACGGCCTCGAGCTGTTCTTGTTCGCGCAATTCGGCGATGCGCCGTTCGAGGTCGTCGTAGGCGGTGGCCAAGCGCGCAGACTTGCGTTTGTTGCGGGTGGTCACGTCTGAGCGCGTGAGGCGATGCAATCGTTCCAACTGGTCACCGGCATCGCGTACGTAGCGGCGCACCGCGGAGTCCGTCCACCCCGCATCCCCATATCCGTAGAAACGCATATGTAGTTCGACCAGGCGGGTGACCTTCTTAATGGTGTCGTTGTCGAAACGCAGCGCCTTCATCCGTTTGCGGGTCAGCTTGGCACCGACCACCTCGTGATGTCGGAAGCTCACGGCGCCGCTGGGCTCGAAGCGACGGGTGGCCGGCTTACCCACGTCATGCATGAGCGCGGCGAAACGCAAGGCGAAGTCCGGAGCCGGAACCGGGCCGTCCGCACCGGTCTCTTTCTCCGCCGCCTGCTCCATCACCGTCAGGGAATGCTGGTAGACGTCCTTGTGGTGGTGCGCTTCATCGGTCTCCAACTTGAGTGCGGGCACCTCGGGAAGCACGATCTCCGCAAGACCGGTGTCCGTCATGATTTCTATGCCTCGGCGGGGATATGCGCCGCACACGAGCTTGACCAGTTCTTCGCGCACGCGTTCGGCGGAAACGATCTCAATGCGCCGCGCCATGGCCGTCATCGCCTCCCGGACGGGCTCGACCACCTCCAACCCCAGCTGTGAACTGAAGCGCGCCGCACGCATCATGCGCAGGGGGTCGTCCGTGAAGGAATCCTCGGGGGTTCCCGGAGTGCGCAGCACACCGGCGTGCAGGTCCTTGATACCGCCGAAGGGATCCACCAGCTCCAGGTCCGGTAACCGCAGGGCCATGGCGTTGACGGTGAAGTCGCGGCGTCGTAAATCCTCGGTGAGGTCTTCCCCGAAGGCAACCACCGGTTTGCGTGAATCGGGATCGTAGGCCTCTGCGCGATACGTGGTGACCTCGAGCTGCAGACCGGCCTTGCGCATCCCGATGGTCCCGAAGTCCCGACCGATCTCCCAGTGCGCATCCGCCCACTTCTTGATGACCGCGAGGGTCTGATCCGGGGTGGCGTTGGTGGTGAAATCCAGGTCCAGGGCGTCCCGGTCCAGGAAGAGGTCCCGCACGGGACCACCCACCAGGGACAACTCGTATCCGGCGTCGGCAAAGAGCCGCCCCAGTTCGAAAGAGACGGGGTGGAGAGAGGAGGTATCGAACAGCTGCGTCATGATGGCCGTAATTATCTCATTTCTTCCACCCGTGCCCGGCCCGCCAATTCCCGGGTCAGGGAGTGTTCGGGGAATATGGCTAAGGTAGGAGTCATGGCTTTTCCCGTCCCTAGCGCGCCCAAGAGGCGACCGAACCAACCGGTCTCCGCGCTGCCCACGGTGGAAGAAGTCTCGGCCGGCGGCATTGTGGTGAACCTTCAGGACCCCACTCATCCGGTGGCCATTATTGCTCGCATCAATCGCGGTGGCCGCCTGGAATGGTGCCTCCCCAAGGGCCACCCCGAAGGCGATGAAACCAACCAAGAAGCTGCTGTCCGTGAGATCGAGGAGGAAACCGGCATCATGGGCCGCGTCCTCTCTCCCCTGGGCAGTATCGACTACTGGTTCACGGTGTCCGGCCACCGAGTTCACAAGACCGTTCACCATTTCCTGTTGGAAGCCACCGGCGGTTTCCTGACCACGGAGAACGATCCCGATCACGAGGCCGTTGACGTCGCCTGGTCCGGTATCGACGATCTTGACCGCAAACTGTCCTTCCCCAACGAGCGGCGCATTGCTGACATCGCTCGGGAGTACATCATTCATCAGTTGTAATCGCGCCCGCGGATCGGCTCCGCGGTGACTGCCGTTGCATTCCCCGTGCAGGAAGGCCTGTTTCATGCAGAGATCCGGTGCGCGTTCCAGCGCCATCATGGCGTCCGGAACCTTGGTCTCCCGGGTTCTCGGTTTTGCCAAGGCATTGCTGATCACGGTGGCCATCGGCTCGCTAACCACCATGGCGGACGTGTTCGAACTCGCCAATAACCTGCCCAACCTGATTTATGTCCTGATCGCCGGCGGTGTGTTCAATGCCGTGCTGGTTCCGCAGATCATTAAGGCCTCCAAGAACCCGGATGCGGGCGCGGACTACATTTCCCGACTGATCACCCTGGCCGTGCTCGCGCTGCTCGGGGTCACGGCCGTGGTGCTCGCGTGTGCGATCCCGATCATCCGGATCATGGGTCCGGGCTGGTCCGAGGGCCAGCTGAGCATGGCCATCACCTTTGCCCTGCTCACGTTCCCCCAGATCTTCTTCTACGGCCTGTACACCGTGGTGGGCCAGGTGCTCAACGCCAAGGGTGCCTTCGGTGCGTACATGTGGGCGCCGGTACTCAACAACATCATTGCGATTGCCGGCCTGTTGGTGTTCATTTACCAGTTCGGTCCGTTCGCGCGCACTCCCCACACCCTGGAGAACTGGACCGCGGCTCAAACCTTCTGGCTCGTGGGCATGTCCACGGTGGGCGTGATCGCCCAGGCGCTCATTCTCTTCTGGCCGCTCAAGCGCCTGGGCCTGGGGCTGCGCCCCAAGTTCGGCTGGCGCGGCATCGGCTTGTCCACCGCCGCCAAGCTGGGCGGGTGGACGCTGGCCACCGGCGTCATCGCCAACCTCGCGTTCCTTGCCCTGACCCGTACCGCCGCGATCCCCACCGGCGCCCGTGACGTAGACCCGTCCGGCGGGGTCTCGGAGCAGATCGCCGGTGTCACCGCCCTCAACCAGGCCTCTTTGCTCTACTCGCTGCCCCACGGTGTGATCGGGCTGTCCATCGCCACGGTCCTGTTCAACCGCATGGCCGCCGCCGCGGACGCCGAGGACCGAGACAGCCTGGTCTCCTCGCTGTCCTCCAGCATGCGCATCACGAGCGTGGCCACGGTCTTCTGCATGGTCGCGCTCATCGTGTACGCGGGCCCGCTGGGCATGATGTTCTCCGGTGGCATCGCCCCGGCCGGCGCAGTGATCGGCCAAGTCATCACCGTCATCGCGATCGGCGCACCGTTCATGTCCACCGCGTTCATGCTCGGCCGCGCCTTCTACGCGCAGGAGGACGCCCGCACACCGTTCGTGGTCCAGCTGATCGTCTCGATCTTCACGGTCATATCCGCGATCGGCATTGCCCGTGTCCTGCCGCCCGAGCACATGGTCTTTGCCGTGGCCGGTTGCTACGCCGCCCAGAACATCCTGGCCACACTGCTTTATCACCTCGCACTCAGGCGCCGCATCGGCGATTACGACGTCGCTCGCATCCTGGGTGCCCACGTGCGGATCCTGGCGGCCTCGCTGGTAGCGGGCGCGGGCGGCGTCGTCGCGCTGTGGCTCATGGGCGGCTACGACACCGCCGGATTCCCGTGGCAGAACCAGATCACCGCGTTGATCTCCGTCATGGTGGGCGGCGTGGCCATGGGGCTGGTGTATTTGCTGGCCATGAGGCTCTTCCGGGTCGAGGAGTTCGGTTCCCTGATCGGCCCGTTGAAGGCCCGGGTGGGCCGGTAGACTGCGCAACAGTTTGTCGTCGCGCCCGCGAACCGCGCCGGGCGCCGTAACTCGAGGGAGTTCGCTGTGTCCCAGCCCATTGCGCTCGGAACTGTCCTGGGTGGCCGCTACCAGGTCACCGCATCTCTGTTGACCAGCGCGGACGGCGATCACGTGTTGCAGGGCGAGGACCAGATCCTGCGGCGCAGGGTGTCCATCCTGGTGCCCGGTGACAACCACGAACAGCTCATGGTGTCCAACGCGCGTTCCCTGGCCTCGGGGTCGGGCAGCGACCGGTTCCAGATCCTGGACCTCGGGCAGGCCCATGACACCACCTACGTGGTGACCTCCTACGCCCCCGCCGCGGACCTGCTGGACACCCTGCTCGTGGCGGAGAACGAGTTGGAGGACGAGTCCCTCTCGGACGACATCTTTGGCGACTCCCGCTCCGCTCCGGCATCCCCGTACGTCTACGAGGAACCGGAGCCCACCCAGCCCCACCAGGCCGTACCCACCCCGGGCGCCCAATCCGATGCGGGTGCCGATACGGACGAGGCCGCGGCACCCGGGAACAATCCCGCCGTGACCCGGTGGGGGGACGACGAGTACGACGCGTACCAGAACGCCCCCGCCGCTCCCTCCGTGCGGACCAAACTGGGCCGGGCCCGCAAGGTGGATCCCGAGTCCACCCGTTCGACGCTCTTCGATCGTGCCGCCTCCGGTGGCAGCGCCGCCGCCGCGGGAGCCTCGGCCGCCGCCGCCGGAAAAATTGATCCCACCTACGACGGTGACAATCGCTATGAGAGCTTCGAGGCCAACGAGGGTAACCCGGACCGTCTGGCCGGCTATCCGGTCGTCGAGGCCGAGACCCCGGCCCAGAGCTCCACGGGCGCCGGTGCCGCGGGCACGGCGGGAGCGGTGAGCGCGGTCGTCGGAGCTTCCGGTGGCGGTTCCGGTGCCGGTCCCGGCCCCTCCCACGATCCCGGAGCACCACGCAAGAAGCGCAACGGCCCGCTGCGGGCCCTGCTGTTACTCCTGCTGATCCTGGCCCTGCTGGCCGCTGTGGTCCTTGGCTTCCGCGCGCTGGGTGCGCTGAACTCGCAGCCCGATGACGGCCAGAACCCGGCTCCGCAGGGCGAGCAAACGACGTCGGCGCCTCAGGAAAGCGAAGCCGACGGCTCGGCGGCACCTTCGGAGCCCCGGGCGCAGGCGGTGACCCGTGTGACCTCGGATCCCAACTTCATGGATGACACGGACGCCACCCTGAGTCAGGCCATTGACGGCAATCCCGCCACGTACTGGCTCAGTTACGGCTTCTCGAACGCCAACTTCGGCAATCTCACCGACTATGTGGGGCTGGCCGTGGAACTTGAGGAACCGGCGCCCGTGTCCGAGGTCACGATCGACCAGGCCGGCGGCACCGGCGGCAACTTCACCGTGTACGTCTCGGATTCCCCGTCCATGGACGGCGCGCAGCAGGTCGGCACGGGGTCGTTCACCGGCCCGCAAATCACCGTGCCGCTCAGCCGGGCGGCGCAGGAGGATGAGCACGAGTACGTGCTCATCTTGTGGGAACAGCTGCCGCAGCTCACCAACCCCATTGGCGGGTACCAGTACGGTCTGCGTGTCGGGGAAGTTGCCGTTCGGTAACGGTCCGGAATATTCACGCCGTACCGGCACGTTCTTCCAGTAGTTTCCCGCCGCGAACGCGGTAATCCCCAGAAAGGTTTTCAGACACGTGAGCAATGATCTCGGCCCCTCCTTCGCGAACGCCGTGAACTTGAACCTGACGCCCGTCCAGGCGCAGGAGACCGCCCCCGCCACCTCCGACGACGCCGTCCACGACGTGGTCATCGTCGGTTCGGGACCCGCCGGTTACACCGCCGCTATTTACGCCGCTCGCGCGGACCTCAAGCCCATCGTGATCGCCGGCTCCGTCACCGCCGGTGGTGAACTCATGAACACCACGGATGTCGAGAACTACCCGGGTTTCATCGAAGGCATCATGGGGCCGGATTTGATGACCAACATGCAGCAGCAGGCCGAGCGCTTCGGTGCGGACATTCGTTTCGAGGACGTCACATCCTTGGAGCTGGAGGGCGAGATCAAGACCGTGACCGTCGAGGACGGCACCGTACTGCGCACCCGCACCGTGATCATGGCCACCGGTTCCGCCTACCGTAAGTTGGGCCTGCCCAATGAGGAGCGTCTGTCCGGCCACGGTGTGTCGTGGTGCGCCACGTGTGACGGGTTCTTCTTCAAGGAGCAGAACATCGCCGTGGTGGGTGGCGGTGACTCCGCAATCGAGGAGGCGACCTTCCTGACCAAGTTCGCGTCCAAGGTGACCCTGATCCACCGCCGCGATTCGTTCCGCGCCTCGGAAATCATGCAACAGCGCGCGTTCGATGATCCCAAAATCGACATCCTGTGGAACAAACAGGTCAAGGACATCCACGGTGAGTCCAAGGTGGAGTCCCTGACCCTGGAGGACACCGTGACCGGAGAAGCCTCGGAGCTGGATATCACCGGCTTGTTCGTGGCCATCGGCTCCGATCCCCGCGTTGATTTGGTCAAGGATCAGCTGGAACTGACCGTGGACGGCACCATTGCCGTGGACGGCCGTTCCTCGACAACGTCCGTCGCCGGTGTTTTTGCCGCCGGTGACGTGCTCGACGCCACCTACCGCCAGGCCATCACGGCTGCCGGCTCCGGATGCGTTGCCGCCATCGATGTGGAGCACTACCTGGCAGCGCTGGACAGCTGACCACGGGTGTCTGCGTCATAATCAATCTCAACCATTGGTGAATGGTCCGGCCCATCCGGTTATTCACCCGCTGAAAGGAACAAATCGACATGAGTGCAGCCAAAGACGTCACCGACGCCAACTTCCAGGCCGAGGTGCTGGAGAACTCCAAGCCCACCATCGTGGACTTCTGGGCCGAATGGTGCGGACCCTGCCGGCAGTTGGGCCCGGTGCTGGATGCCATGGCCGCCGAGTACGCGGACAACATTGACGTTGTGAAGGTCAATGTTGACGACAACCCCGCCATTGCCTCCAAGTACGGCATTACGTCCATCCCCGCGGTTTACTTGTTTGCCGACGGCGAGGTGGCCAAGACCTCGATCGGCGCCAAGCCCAAGTCCGCGCTGGAGAAGGAATTTGCGGACTACCTGACCCCGTCAGCCTGAGCGCGCGGCACACTAGCTACCGCGCTTCACGTTCCACAACTGTCAGGGGGAAGACCAGTGACATCCGAGCCACATGCGGCCAACCTTCGTCTGGGAGTGACCGACAGGCGCGTGGTGGGGCTTCGCGAACGCCTCATCCGCGCCAGCGAGGGTGCCACTGGTGTGTCCCCGGACGCCGTCAAAGACCCGTCACACTTTGATGAGACGCTCGACGGCGCCCTGCGGATCTTCCAGCAGAACAAGGGGCTGATCGTGGACGGCGTGCTCGGTCCCGAAACCGAGACCGCTCTGACACAAGCCCAGTACACCCTGGGCGACCGCCCATTGTTCTACGACGCCGAGCACCCCCTGCGCGGCGAGGACGTGGAACTCATTCAAGCAAACCTGTCTCGGTTGGGTTTCTACTACGGTCACCTCAACGGGGTGTTCTGCCGCAAGACCCACTACGCAGTGGTGGAACTGCAGCAGAATCTGGGCCTCGAGGCCAATGGCGTGGTGGATCTCGAAACAATTGCGGCGCTTGCACGCATCAACAAGAACATCACGTCGTCCAAGGCCTACTCGCTGCGTGATTACCACCGTTTGGAACAGGCCACCAACGCTCTGAAGCAGCGTGTGATCATCCTGCTGCCCTGGTCCACTTCCGGTCAAGCTATCTCCCCCACGGCACCCGAACAGTTCACGGCTGACCAAGAGCGCATTACGACCGACGTTGCCCTGCGCACGTACGAGCTGCTGAACAACGTGGGCGCGTCACCGGTGATACTCAGCACCGGTAGCTACATGACCAGGTCCGGCGAACCGGTCCGCACGGTCGAGTCCAAGGCCGCGGCCACCCAGGGACACCCCGACGCGCTCGTACTGACACTTCATTGTGATTGGAACGCCTCGGAGTCAGCCAATGGCGTGGCCACCTATTACTGGGGTGACCAAGATGGTGCTGAGACCTTCTCTCCCATTGGTGAAACCGCAGCACGGTACATTCTCAAGGAACTGATCTCCCGTACCGGCGCCCAGGATCTCGGTTGTCACGCTCGTCAATGGGAGCTCTTGCGCTACTCGAATGCCCCCACCGTGTGGATTGACCTGGGTTATCTTTCAAGCGCCGCCGAACGGATCAATCTCGAGAACCCCGAACACCGGGAGCGCTTGGCGGAATCCATCCTGTGCGCGCTACAGCGAATGTACGTTCAGTCCGCCGATAACATTGCGACCGGCACCATGAGTTTGTCGGACATTGAGGACTACTACAACTCGAACTGAGCTTGCGGGCTCCGCACATGGAAGTGGCCCCGATGTTTCACGTGAAACATCGGGGCCACTTTTGTCTGCGGGGCCGATCGGCAAAACTCATGCCTCGGGCCATGGCCCCGCAAGTGCTAGCTAGCTCTGGTCCTCCATTTTTGGGTCCAAGACATCGATGATGCGGTTCAAGTCCTCCACGGACGCAAACTCAATGGTCATCTTGCCCTTGCGTGCACCCAGCTGAATCTTGACGCTCGTGTCCAAACGATCCGAGAAAGCATCTGCAATGTAGTTGAGTCGATCGTCATGACGATGGGTAGCACTCTTGCGCTTGGTCCCGTGACGCTTAAGTCCGTCCGACAGCGCCACCGTTTCCTCCGTGGCTCGCACGGACATGCCCTCCGCTACTACCCGCTGCGCCAGACGCTCCATGTCTGCGGGATCGGTCAGACCCAGTAATGCCCGCGCGTGACCGGAGCTCAATACCCCGGCCGCGACGCGGCGTTGAACCAGGGGTGGCAGGCGTAGAAGGCGGAGGGTATTGGAGATTTGCGGACGAGACCGGCCAATGCGGCGGGAGAGCTCGTCCTGCGTGGCACCGAATTCCTCCAACAGCTGCTGATAAGCGGCCGCTTCTTCCAGGGGATTCAGCTGCGACCGATGCAGGTTCTCCAGGAGGGCATCACGCAGGAGATCGTCATCCGCGGTTTCGCGGATGATCGCGGGGACGGAATCCAGTCCGGCCTTCTGAACGGCACGCCAGCGCCGTTCGCCCATAACCAGTTCGTACTTTGCACCCTCTCCCTCGCGGCTGGGCCGCACCACGACAGGCTGCAGGACTCCGAGTTCTTTCACGGAGAAGGCGAGCTCAGCCAGTTCATCCTCATCGAATACCTGTCGAGGCTGTTTGCGGTTGGGGTGGATGTCGGCGATAGGTATTTCCGCAAACTGCGCGCCCGGTACGGCCCCGAGTTGGTTCGGGTCGGTATCGTCCTCGAAGTCGGCAGATGTTTCACGTGAAACATTCGGGTCTGAACCTGCCGCCCGGGATGAGTCCGTACGGCCGTTCGGTGCTTGCTGGGGTTGACGGCTTTGCTTGCTAGCCGCGCCGCGCGCATTACCGGACTCGTTGGGTGCGGACGCTGCATCGGGAGACTTGGTGTTTCTCGCCGGTGCGTCTACTGCCGTCGTTCCATCACGACCCTCGTCGATCGTAGTCCGAGAGGTATCCGATGTTTCACGTGAAACATCGTGCTGAGCCTTATCTCCCGGCGATACATTGAGCTCATGTGACGGTGGCCCATTGACGGGCGACGTCGAGGGTTCCGATTCATCGTTTCCTTCGGGCTCATCGGAGGGAAGGAAGAACATGTCCACCGGACGGCGGACACTGGTCGTACTTCTCAAGGCCTGACCCATGTCGCGTCGCGAACGTGCGTTGGGTTTAGTCCCCTTGCTCACGCCGCGGGATTCGGGCGATGTTTCACGTGAAACACTCGGCTTCTTCCCGGTAACCTCGGCAGCTGTCTCCTTTGTTTGCGCCGGGGCATTATCACTCGACCTCTTCGCGGTCGCGCCAGTCGTGTCTCCGGCCGTTTTGTTCTTCTTACCGGCAGATTCGACAGACCGCCCGCGGGCGGGTTGTAGGGCTCCCTTTTGCTCGTTCTTTTTATTTGTGGGGGGCGTGTCCGAGTTGGCCTTTACGGATTCCTGCTCGGTACGGGGTTTACTTGGTGCAGCATCCGACACAGCGGAATTCTTGCTTGTTCCGGTCCGCGCTCGTCCCTGCCGTTGTTCTGGTGATTCCGTCTTGACCGTCGTCGTGCCGCTGTCTGCGGTAGTCGTTTCGGCGGCCGGTGCCGGACCGCTGGGAATGAGGGCTCCAAGGCCGCGACCCAGACCCCTTCGTTTCTCGCTCACGTGAATCCTTTCGTCATATCTCCGACGTTCATCTTATCCACGTGCGGCCGTGCGCTTGCACCGCCTGGGCCATGCAGCGCCGTGTTTCGGGTCGCTGTTTCACGTGAAACATCGCAACTCGCAGATGTCCAGCTAGAGCCTCAATGACCTGGACGTAAGAGGGCCGCGAACTCGACAAGTTCGCGGCCCTCAATAGCTGTTCTACAGGTTCAAACGGTTATCCATGCGTGTTTCACGTGAAACATGGTAGCTAGGGTTTGGGAGAACGCGCTCCCAGTTCGGCAGCTGCTTCGAGGTAGGACAGGGCACCGGTGGAGCTCGGGTCGTACGTAATGACGCTTTGCTGATAGCTCGGGGCTTCGGATATCCGCACCGACCGCGGAATCATGGTGTCCATGACCTGGTCAGGGAAGTGTTGCCGCACTTCATCGGCCACCTGAGAGGCAAGGTTGGTACGGCCGTCGTACATCGTCAAGAGAATGGAGGACACGGACAAGTCGGGGTTCAAGTGCTTCTGAATCATGGTGATGTTGTTCAGGAGCTGACTCAGACCCTCCAATGCGTAGTACTCACATTGAATGGGGATGAGTACCTCGGTGGCAGCAACGAACGCATTGATGGTCAGAAGTCCAAGACTCGGCGGGCAGTCGATGAACACGTAGTCCAAGCGGGTCTCGCCCCGCTCTTCGCGAGCTTTCCCGTATTCCTTGAGCGCCCGTTGGAGCCGTTGTTCGCGTGCCACGACTGAGACCAGTTCGATCTCCGCCCCGGCGAGGTCAATGGTGGCCGGCAGCACCCAGAGATTCTCCATTTCGGGCGACTTCTGAACAACATCTACGATTGGAGTCTCGTCAATCAGAACATCATAGACACTGTCGACATCCGTGCCGTGAGGAATTCCCAAGGCAGTGGACGCATTGCCCTGCGGGTCGTTATCGATGACCAAGACGTTCTGGCCCTGTTGAGCCAGTGCGACAGCCAGGTTCACGGAGGTGCTGGTCTTACCCACGCCACCCTTTTGATTACTGATCGTGATGTACCGGGTTTCAGCAGGGGGATCGATCTTGGTCTGCCTAAGTCGTGCACGACGTTTATTCTCTTCCACGAGCTTCCTCCCAAGAGCGGTATCCGCTACTGCCTGCTGCGCTGCCGTACCGTGCGGAGTGTCTGTTTCACGTGAAACGTGACGTCCTCGGTCCGGAACAACCTTTTCTGTTTGTGCTGCGGGATCCGGTGGGAGACCGAAATCATGGCCGCGCACCCGGTCGTTCCGAGTTTCGGAGTTCTGCTCCACTCGTACCACTCGTCCTCTCCGACGGTTACAGACTGTCCTGCGTTAGCTTACCCAGCCATATCGGGCACACCGATCAGGATCACAAGCTCAGGCGGACCACCGTGGTGGGTTCGCTCAGCAGATCCTCACCCACGGTGAGTACTTCCGCGGACCGCACTCCGAACCGATTGAATTTCTTCTTGGCCTTGTCGACCTCGTCCTGTGCCGACCGCCCCTTGAGGGCGAGCAGCTGTCCGGACCCCTTGAGCAGGGGAAGGGTGATGTCCATCAGGCCGGTCAACGCGGACACGGCGCGAGCCGTCACCACATCAACGTTCTTCAGCTGCGTCTTGGCCTGTTCGGCACGCGTCCGCAGTACGGTCACGTTGGGCAATTCAAGGTCCTCGATGACTTCGTCGAGCCACTGGACACGACGTTCCAGGGGTTCCACCAGGGTGATCGCGATGTCCGGGCGCGCCAGGGCGAGGCACAGTCCCGGCAGACCGGCACCGGAGCCCACGTCCACCACACGTGCGTTCTCCGGGATGAGTTCCTGGACCACGGCACAGTTGAGTACGTGACGTTCCCACAGTCTGGGTGCCTCACGCGGGCCGATCAACCCACGGACGATTCCCGACGATGCCAGGTGCTTGGTATAGCATTCGGCAAGCGCCAGTCTGTCGCCGAAGAGCCGCTGGGCGGCCTCCAATTCCGAACCTGCCAGCGGAGGAGCCGGCTGCGGATCGGGGGCCGGACGCGAGGTGGCGGGAGGCTGAGAAGGTCCCGGAGCGGCGTCGTGCGCCTTGGACGAATGTGAACGTGCCACAGACCTAATCCGCCGCAGAAATCACGATGTGGCGACCCGGGCCTTCGCCCTCGGACTCGGAGAGCAAACCGGCCTCGGCCACGGCGTCGTGAATAATTTTGCGCTCATAGGCGGACAGCGGTTCCAGATGCACGCTGTCACCGCTGGACTGCACCTGGGCCACAGCCTTCTGGGCCATCTCACGCAGCACCTCGGCGCGAGCCTCGCGGTAGCCCGCGACATCGAGCACCAGGCGGCTGCGACGCTCCGTGGCGGAGAGAACCGCCAGGCGGGCAAGCTCCTGCAACGAATCCAGTACCTCGCCCTTGGGGCCTACAAGGGCTTCCAACTCGGAGTTCTGGGAGTCCTCGGTCACCACGGACACGTACGTACGGCCATCGCGGACCTCGATGTCGATGTCACCGTCGATGTCAGCGGTGTCGAGTAGCTCCTCGATGTAGTCGGCCGCGATCTCGCCTTCTTCCTCGAGGGGGCTCAACTGGGCCTCGAGTACATCGGCAGTCTGGTTCTCGGTCGTGACGTCATGACCGTTGTCAGTCTCGTTCATTCGATGCTCTTCCTCAGGACCCTTGCTTCTTGCGGCCCTGCTGCTGTTTCTGGCGTTTCTTGGACACGGGCTGCTTGCGCTGCCCCGCGGCGGCACGCTGGCGCTGTTCTTCCAGCTTCTCCTCGTGCTCTTCCTTGGTCACACCCACCGGCGGTAGACCCTTGGCGGTGCGGCGTTCGTTGAGCTCGCGTTCGGCCTGAGAACCCGGGGTGGGGTTGTTGCGGATGACCCACCACTGCTGGCCCATGGACCACAGGTTGGAAACGGTCCAGTAAATGAGCACACCCAGCGGGAAGTTGATGCCGCCGATCGCGAAGACCAACGGGAACAGGTACAGCATCATTTGCTGCTGGCGGTACATGGGCGACTGCTTGGCGGCATCGCTCATGTTGCGCACGGTCAACTGCTTTTGCGTAATGAACTGCGTGGCGGACATGGCCACGATCATGACGACCGCCAGCACCACGGTTGCCGTGTGGTTACCGGCACCGGGCTGCATCAGGGTGGAGAACAGCGGTGCACCGAAAATGGTGGACGCGTTGAACTGCTCGACCAGCTGCGGGGTCAGCACGTGAATGGACTCACCGTTGGCGGCCGCCTGGGGCACCGAGCGGAGCACCTTGAAAAGCGCGAAGAAGATGGGCATCTGCACCAAGATGGGCAGGCACGCGGAGAACGGGTTCGAACCGTGATTCTTGTAGAGGGCCATTTGCTCTTCGGCCATGGCCTGGCGAGAGAGCTGATCCTTCTTGCCCTTGTACTTGGCCTGCAGCTTGGCCATTTCGGGCTGCAGTTCCTGCATGCCGCGCATGGATTTGATCTGCTTCAGGAACAAGGGGATGGTCAATGTACGCATCACCAGGGTCAGACCCACGATGGACAGCACCCAGGTAATACCTGATGCCGGGTCCATCCCAATGGCGGTGAGTAGCTCGTGGAAGACCCACAGCACTGCCGAAACGGCCCAGCTGAAGGGGAAGAGGATGATGTCGAAGAAATTCATCGAACGTTGGCTCCTTGAGTCACGCCGTGGTGGTGACCGGGGCGGTCGCACGTGGCCTCACGTGCGAGGTTCGGGTGGTTGAGCAGCATGATTTTGGGCGTTTCGGACAGTGAATGGAACTCTCGTCCACCGCCGGGAACTCTGTCGATTCCGCCCGCCGCCCATGGATGGCAGCGCAGTAAACGTTTGACACTCAACCCGAGTCCACGGGCCGCGCCGTGAACGGTGAAGGCTTCGAGCGCGTAGGCCGAGCATGACGGGAAGTAACGGCACACGTCCCCGTAGAGCGGGGACACAATGGAGCGATACAGCTTGAGCAGCGCAATGCATACGTTCTGCGGGGCGTACTTGATGGCGCGAAGCGCGTTGTTCGCCCTGTGGTACTCCTGGGGTGCTCGGTTCAGGAGAGCGTCGGCTGCCACCCGGTCTTCCACGTGTGCGCCTCCTCCACTACCTTGCACATCGAACGGTACGGCATTGCCCTGGGCAATGCCGAAGTCTGTCGTCATCCGGCCTTCCGGAATGCGCTCTGATACGCACCACGGTAGTCGTCACCGAGTTCGCTCCACACAGCACCCGCCGAGGCAGGTAGGGCGCGGACCACAACATCGTGCCCCGTGGGACGCGATTGCACGGTGTCGGCCGCGAGTTGACGCAACCGACGCTTGACCTTATTGCGAACCACCGCGTTCCCCACGGCCTTGGACACGACAAAACCCACGCGAGTGGGCTGGCTCTGGTCGCTCATGCGTACGGATACGACGACGTTCCGGCGTCCACTACG
Source organism: Kocuria gwangalliensis (assembly GCF_039544365.1). NCBI lineage: Bacteria > Bacillati > Actinomycetota > Actinomycetes > Micrococcales > Micrococcaceae > Kocuria > Kocuria gwangalliensis. The sequence continues at coordinate 68,809 of NZ_BAABLN010000023.1, forward strand.
GGCGCCGGAACGTACGGTTGCAGAAAACTGCGCTGAGGTGCGCATCCGATGCTGGACGGGCAGCACGGTGCGAGGCCTCTACAACTTGAACTTAGGCCGACAGAGTAGCGCGACCCTTGCCACGGCGGGCATTCAGGATGGCGCGGCCTGCGCGGGTGCGCATACGAGCGCGGAAGCCGTGCTTACGGGCACGACGGCGGTTGTTCGGCTGGAAAGTCCGCTTGGTCATTAGTCACTCCACAAGGTTGGGACAACGGTGCTTGAACCGTGCGGTTGCACGGGATGGGCACGCGGTAGGTATTTGGGTGCGTAAGCGCGGCAGAAAGGCCCGAGCATAAACGCACAAGACTGATTTACAGTAGTCAATCGCCCGCCCCCAGTCAAATTCGGCAGGGCCATTTCAAAGTCCGGTGAGTTGGCGGACGATTTCGGGGTGGTGGTCTAGTGCGCGCAGGGTGGCGGTGATGTTGG
>NZ_BAABLN010000024.1:0-14276 GCF_039544365.1 Kocuria gwangalliensis
TGTAGGAACTTCCATCCTGTGGCGAGGAGCCCGTTCCTCATCTCATCAACGCACCCGTGACAAGAACCTCATGCCCCACAACACCTAGAGGCAAATGTTGATACGTTCGATGGTCCCTTCGTACTGCGTCAGCCATGCCTCCTGAGCGGACTCGGCGTCGCAGGCGACGCCTAAGACCTGGTTCACCCCAAACCGTAGGCTACGGGCACTCGGCCCTCCCAGAGACCGTAGCAACGGATGTCGAAGCTGCGACCAGCTTTGAAGCCCGATGGGGCGCTGCACGCATCGTGCTATTCGAATACTTGATTGGCAGCGCCATCGCGTTCGCAATAATGCAGTGTTCCGAGAGGCGGTCATTTATCGCGCGTGCCCGTCCTCGACTCGCTGATCCTTGAATGGTGCGCGGCGATCCATACGAGATGTCAAGCTCAGGCCCCCCTCAATCGCCGAGACGCTGACCATCCCTTGGCTCAAGGAGTGCGTTGCCGACTGGCCTCCCATAGATCGACGTACGACACCCAGAGAAACCCTCCTGAACCCGGAATCGCACCGATATCATGAAAAGGTTCGGCCCTGCGGTGGCCGAGGAGGAGGACCTTTGTGATTGAGCCATGGTTGTCAGCTGATGACATCGACTCCCAACTTGGCGCCATCAAGGATAAAGTCGAAACCTGGATCATCGAGAAGGGCACGCCCGCTCAGGAGATTGGCTGCCTGTGGAAGTGTCAGGCGAGCGAGGTCGACAACTGGGTACGGCGTGGCGGTGCGGCCCTCACAAATCTGAACCAGATTGTCAAGTAGCCACGTGAGGATCATCAACAACATCAGCGACCTTCTCGGTGACGATCTTAAGGCTGAAATCGCGCCGGGCTCTAAGGTGCGCATCGCTGCATCAACGTTCTCGATCTTCGCGTTCGAAGCGCTCCGCAAGGAGCTGGAGAAGGTCAGCGAGTTGGAGTTCATCTTCACGTCGCCGTCGTTCGTGACCGAGAAGGTGACGGATAAGCTCCGCAAGGAGCGGCGCGAGTTCTTCATTCCCGGAGGGCAGGCCGAGTCGAGCCTCGCTGGGTCCGACTTCGAGATCAGGCTGCGCAACAAGCTTACCCAGCGCGCAATCGCACGGGAGTGCGCGGACTGGGTTCGCCGGAAGGTCACCTTTCGTTCGAACGCCACTGGGAACCCGATGCAGCAGTTCGCTGTCATCGATGACAAGGCTGCCTACACGCAACTCCAGGGGTTCACAACCGCCGATCTCGGCTACGAACGCGGCAACGCTGTGTCGAGCTTCGTGAACCGGCTCGACGAAGCTCCGATGACCGAGCAGTACATCCAACTGTTCGATCAGATTTGGAACAACCCCGAGCAGGTCAGCGATGTCACCCAGGCCGTCCACGACCACATCGCCAGCGTGTACACCGAGAACTCCCCGGCACGCATCTACTTCCTGGTCCTCTACAACCTGTTCGCAGAGTTCCTCGGCGACATCAATGAAGACGTTCTGCCGAACGACCGCACCGGTTACCAGGAGACGAAGGTCTGGCAGAGCCTCTACAACTTCCAGCGCGACGCGGCCACCGGCATCATCAACAAGTTGGAGACCTACAACGGCTGCATCCTCGCCGATTCTGTCGGCCTCGGTAAGACGTTCACCGCGCTCGCGGTCATCAAGTATTACGAGTTGCGCAACAAGTCCGTGCTGGTGCTGTGTCCGAAGAAGCTCGCCGAGAATTGGACGAACTACAACGCCAACCTCACGACCAACATCTTCACCTCCGACCGGTTCAACTATGACGTGCTCGCGCATACCGATCTCTCCCGCACGAAGGGTGAGTCGCTCGGCCTGCGGCTGGATCGGATTAACTGGGGCAACTACGACCTCGTTGTGATCGACGAGTCCCACAACTTCCGCAACGCCGACTATGCCGAGGAGAAGGAGTCGCGCTACCAGCGCCTCATGCGCCAGGTCATTTGCGAGGGCGTGAAGACCAAGGTGCTGATGCTCTCAGCCACGCCGGTGAACAACCGGTTCAACGACCTCAAGAACCAGCTCCAGCTCGCCTACGAGGGCGAGTCGGAGAACCTCGCCCAACACCTGAGCCTGTCCACGACGGTCGAGAAGGTGTTCTCCGACGCGCAGCGCGTGTTCAACGAGTGGTCCAAGCTCGACCCAGAGCAGCGCACCACCGACCGCATCCTCCAGATGCTCGACTTCGACTTCTTCGAATTGCTCGATTCGGTCACCATCGCCCGCTCCCGCAAGCACATCCAAGCGTTCTATGACACCACCGAGATCGGCGCCTTCCCGGAACGACGCCCGCCGCTCTCCATCCGCGAGCCGCTCACGGACCTCCCGGACGTGCCCGGCTTCAACGACATCTTCGAGCAGCTTCAGGCACTGGCCCTCGCCGTCTACACCCCGCTCGCCTACGTGTTCCCGAGCCGGCGCGCCAAGTACGAAGACCTCTACAACGTCACTGCCGGGAGTGCCCGATCCAACCTCGGACAGGCAGGACGTGAGCAGGGCTTGAAGAAACTCATGACCGTCAACCTGCTCAAGCGTCTGGAAAGCTCGGTCGATGCCTTCCGCCTCACTCTGGCGAAGATCGAAGGCTCCGTCACCCACACGATCGGGCGTATCAGCAACCACGCGGGCAACCTCACCGACCTGAGCACCGAGCTCGCGGGGCTCGATTTCGATGTCGATGATGAAGACGACGCGAACATCGAGGCTCTGTTCTTCGGCGAGAAGATCAAGATCGACCTCGACGACCTCGACATCGAGTCCTGGCAGCGCGATCTATGGAACGACCGCGAGACCCTGCGCGAGCTCCTCGACGAGATGCACAAGGTCACCCCCGACCACGACCTCAAGCTCCGCAGACTCAAGCAGCTCATCAAGGACAAGGCCCGGCACCCGATCAACGACGGCAACCGCAAGGCGCTCGTGTTCTCCGCCTTCGCCGACACCGCCGACTACCTCTACCGCGAACTTGCGCCCACGCTCGCAGCCGCCGGGCTGGACACGGCCGTGATCACCGGCGGCAGCCACGGTGCGAAGACGACCCTCGGCACGGGCTTCGACTTCCAGCAGGTCATGTCGCTGTTCTCGCCTCGCTCCAAGCAACGCCATCTCACGATGCCGCGTGAGACGCGCAAGTTGGATGTGCTCATCGGCACCGACGTGATCAGCGAGGGCCAGAACCTCCAGGACTGCGACTACCTGATCAACTACGACATCCACTGGAACCCGGTGCGCATCATCCAGCGCTTCGGGCGCATCGACCGCATCGGCTCCACCAACAGCCAGATTCAGCTCGTGAACTTCTGGCCCGACATCTCTCTCGACGAGTACCTTAACCTTAAGGAACGCGTCGAGAACCGCATGGTCATCGCTGACCTCGCTAGCACCGCAGACGACAACGTCCTCACCCTCGAGGACTCAGACGCCGCCTTCCGCAAGGAGCAGCTCCGCAAGCTCCAAGATGAGGTCATCGAGCTCGAAGATGTCCGCACCGGGGTCTCGATCACCGACCTCGGGCTCAACGACTTCCGCATGGACCTGCTTGGCTACATCAAGGAACACGGCGACCTCGACACCGCGCCCCGCGGCCTCCACGCCGTGATCCCCGCCGACCTCAGCAAGGGGCTACGACCTGGCGTTATCTTCGCCCTCCGTAACCTCACAGCGGATGAGCACGTCAACCGAGGCAACCGGCTCCACCCACATTACCTCGTCTACCTCGATGATCAGGGCGAGGTCATCGCGAATCACACCGAAGCCAAGCACCTCCTCGACCTGCTGCGCGCCGGCTGCCGACCCTACGAGGAGCCGGTCAGCGATGTCGTCAGTGCGTTCAACGCCGCGACCGGCGAGGGTGCTCAGATGGGGAAGTATTCGGAGCTGCTCACCGACGCGATCCGCTCGATGATCGATGTCACCGAGGAGCGCGACATCGACACTCTCTTCACCGGTGGCAGCACCACGGCCTTGACCCAGACCATCGCCGGCCTCGACGACTTCGAGTTGACGGCGTTCATCGCGGTCGTAGACCCCAACGGGGGCGGCGCCGATGACTGACATCCTCTACCGCTGGCCCGAGGCAGCCAGGTTCGGCAAACGAGTGCCCAAAGAGAAGGTCTACGAGCACGGCACCGTCAGCTCCGCTGTGCGCGAGAAGTTCATCAATGAGGTCCAACGCATCACCTGGGCATACAAGCTCGCCGAGGCCACCATGAATCTCCCCGGCACACCAGCGGTGCCCGAGATTCAGGTCTTCACGATTCATGCCAAGACCGATGAGGTCAGCGACGCCGTTCTGGGCGCCATCGACAAGGCCATCCCGTTCCCCATCATCTTCGAGATCACGCGCCGCTCCGCCGAGCAGCCCGAGACTCGGACAGTCGCAGCGCACAAGCAGCTCGGAGCCGGAGCGCCGAAGACCAGCGCCTACTACTCGACCGGTTGGCATTCAGGCAACACGTGGCGGCGGGCCCTACCGGCGGCGATCACACTGCCCGCCCTCTACGCCGCCCTCCTGCAGCCGCTGACGCCGATCACCGCACGCCCGGGCGAGGAAATGTCAGAGGTCGCCGACAGACTGGCCACTGTGCGCAAGCTCGAACGTGAAGTCGCAGCGTTAGAGCACAAGCTCCGTACCGAGCCACAATTCAACCGCAAGGTTGAACTCCGGCGCACACTCAAGACGAAGCAACACGAACTGGAACAGCAAAGGTAACCCGTGGAGAGACTACGAATGACATCACCCGACCTCACACAGGCCAACATCGACAAGATCGCCGAGCTGTTCCCCAGCGTCGTCACCGAGAGTTCGGACGCCGACGGCAACCCAATGCGAGCGGTCGACTTCGACCTGCTGCGCCAGGAACTAAGCGACCATATCGTAGAGGGGCCGCAGGAGCGGTACCGCCTCGATTGGCCCGGCAAACGCGCCGCCGCCTTCGCTGCGAACGCGCCGATCGCCAAGACGCTGCGTCCCGTCCGTGAGGAGTCGGTCGACTTCGACACCACGAAGAACCTCTTCATCGAAGGCGACAACCTCGACGCACTCAAGCTGCTCCAGGAGTCCTACCTCGGCAAGGTCAAGCTCATCTACATCGACCCGCCCTACAACACAGGAAGCGAATCGCTCGTCTACGACGACGACAGGACCACAACGGTGGCTGAGCACCTTCGACGCTCCGCTCAAACAAGCGATGCGGGCGAACGCCTCGTCGCAAACGTGGAGTCGAACGGGCGCTTCCACTCCGACTGGTTGACCATGATGTATCCCCGGTTGAAGTTGGCACGCAATCTACTCACGCCGGATGGACTAGTGGTGATCTCGATCGATGAGAACGAGGTGGCCAACCTCGTTCGGCTCTGCGAAGAAATCTTCGGGAATGACAACGTTCTTGGTGCGCTGCCTGTGGTGATGAACCTCAAAGGAAACCAGGACGCCTTTGGCTTCGCGGAGACGCATGAGTTCATCGTCGTGTGCCTTCGAGATAAGCCTCACGCGACGCTGGGCGAGTTCCCTGTTGAGGAGGAGGCGCTTACCGCAGAATGGTCCGAGGATGAGTACGGCCTGTACAAGGAAGCCGACAACCTTCGCGCAACTGGCGTAAACGCCCCGCGAGAGAAGCGGCCGAACCTCTGGTATCCGATCTTCATCGTTCCGGAAACTCTCGAAGCGTACGTGACTGAGGACGACAGGCCGCTCGACTCGCGCCATGCGACCGTCTGGCCCGTGAACCCCGAGGGCGAAGAGTTGAGCTGGTACTGGAAGAAGTCGAAGTTCGCGGCCGAGACCCACAACCTCGTGCTGAAGCAGACGAAGAATGGATACCAGTTCTATAAGAAGCAGCGGCCTGACCTGGGCGAGTTGCCGTCGAAGAAGCCGAAGTCGCTCTGGTTCAAGCCTTCGTACAGCACCAGCACCGCTACCAAGCAGATGAAGGAGCTCATGGGCGGGAGGTACTTCTCCGCCCCGAAGCCCGTCCCTTTCCTGGAAGACTTGCTGCGGATCGGGAGTGAACGCGACTCGATTGTTCTGGACTTCTTTGCTGGGTCAGGTTCGTTCGGGCATGCCGTCATGAACATCAACGCTGAGGACGGAGGGCGTCGACGGTTCGTATTGGTTCAGCTGGAAGAACCACTGCCCGACGGATCGGACGCGAAACGTGATGGTTTCCCCACTATTCCGGTGCTCGCTCGGGAGCGACTGCGTCGCGCAGCTGACCGCACGCGAACTCTCGCGGGGCTCGCGGGCACGAATCTTGACACCGGATTCCGGACGCTGCGGGTGGACACAACGAACATGGCCGACACCGGTACGGTCGCCGACTCGCTTGGCCAGGCAGAACTCGCCGGAATGATCGATAGCGTCAGGTCCGACCGCACTGGCGAAGACCTTCTGTTCCAGGTCCTTCTCGACTGGGGCCTGGAACTCACGATGCCGATCAAGAAGGAGACTATCGATGGCTTCGAGGTGTACGACGTTGAGGAGGGTGCGTTGATTCTGTGCACACGTCCGCGTGAGGCGCGCGATTCCTCTCTCTCTCTCGGGCTGCCGCAGCCATCGCGGAGCGCCAGACGCTTCGTGTCGTGTTCCTCGACGAAGACTTCGCGGACGACGCGGAGCGCATCAACATCGGGCAGGTGTTCAGTGAACGCTCGCCACACACTGAGGTCAAGACCATATGACCGTCGCTCGTTGGTCGGCGGTGCGTGATGGAGAAGCGCACCCTGCATACACCCGACCTCACCGCTCGCAACATCGAGCGGATTGCCGACCTGTTCCCGCAGGTCATCACCGAGTCGCGAGACACGGAGGGCAACGTGACCCTCGCCGTTGACTTCGATCTTCTCCGACAAGAACTTACCGACCACGTGGTTGACGGGCCGCAGGAGCGGTACCGGCTCGACTGGCCCGGCAAGCGTGCCGCCGCCTTCGCCGCCAACACGCCGATCGCCAAGACGCTGCGTCCGATGCGTGAGGAGTCGGTTGACTTCGACACAACGAAGAACCTCTTAATTGAAGGCGACAACCTGGAGGCGCTCAAGCTGCTTCAGGAGTCGTACCTCGGCAAGGTCAAGCTGATCTACATCGACCCGCCGTACAACACGGGGAACGACTTCGTCTACGAGGACGACTTTGCGGAGTCGAGCGCCGACTACCTCGCCCGTTCGGGACAGAAATCTGAGACGGGCGCTCGCCTCGTTGCCAATACCGAGGCCAACGGGCGGTTCCACTCCGACTGGCTGAGCATGATGTATCCGCGGCTTCGCCTGGCGAGGAACCTTCTGACCGATGACGGAGTCATGATCGTCGCGATCGATGACCACGAGCATGCGAACCTCCGGTCGCTGCTCGACATGGTCTTTGGGGCCGATAACTTCCTTGCCGATGTGGTGTGGCAAGGGTCGGGCAAGAACGATGCGCGGTTCACGGCAGGCGGCCTTGATTACATGCTCATCTACGCGCGGAGCAAGGCCGTGCTGATCGGGCTTGACGTGCGCTTCAAAGGGCCGAAGCGCGGTTACGACGATGTCATGGAGGCGGGACGCAGGGCCTGGGAAGAGTCGGGGCACGATGCTTCACGAGCCACCGGACTGTTTCGCGACTGGTGGCGGACGAAGCCCGATGCTGAGGCTGGCCTGCGGGCCTACAACGAGATCGACGACTCGGGCAGAGCGTTTACGAAGAGTGATCTCGCGAGTCCGAACCCGCGGGCAAACCTCATGTATGACCTTCCGCACCCAACGACGGGAGTGCCGGTCCCGATGCACCCGAACGGGTGGCGGCTGTCCAAAGAGTCCATGGAAGCGAGTATCGCCGAGGGCCGGATCCAGTTCGGTCCCGATCACCAGACAACCCCACGTTACAAGCGGTTCCTCGACGAGATGGGACAGCAAGCGATCCGCCCAGTCGTCACCCAGGAGCGTGCCCCAGCGAGCGACGCGTTGACGAGGCTACTTGACGGCAAGATGTTCGACTACCCGAAGGATGTTGGGGTCCTTGGAACCTGGGTCGACGCCGTGACGAGCAGCGACAAGAACGCGATCATCCTCGACTTCTTCGCGGGTTCAGGATCGACCGGGCACGCCATCATGAACCTCAACGCTGCCGACCGCGGCAATCGACGTTTCATCCTGGTGCAACTCGACGAAAGTCTCGACCCAGGATCGACTGGGGGCAAGCGCGGGTTTACGAGTCTTGCCGACGTCGCCCGCGAGCGCCTGCGTCGGGCAGGAGCGCAAGTGAAGGAAGAGGTGGGGCTACTCGGTTCCGACCTTGATGTCGGCTTCCGCGCGCTGCGTATCGATGGTAGCAACAAGGCCGATGTTTTGAGGACGGCGGATGATACAGATCAACTCGGACTTGACTCGCTGGAAGCGAGTATCAAGGCTGGCCGGTCTGGAGAAGACCTGCTGTTCCAAGTGTTGCTCGACTGGGGACTCGAACCGTCAGTACAGATCACACGCGCCGAGGTCGATGCCCGCGAGGTGTTCGCAGTTGACGACGACGCGCTGATCGCCTGCTTCGCGGAGTCTGTGTCTCCGGAAGTCGTGCTAGCTATCGCCGAACGTGGCCCGCTGCGCGCAGTCTTCCGCGACGATGCCTTCGAATCCGATGCCGCGCGCATCAATGCTGAGCAGGTGTTCCGTGAGATGTCGCCCGCGACCGAGGTAAGGACTATCTGAGGAACGACATGACCCTGACGAACGACGAACTCACCGAGCTCCTCGACCGGCTGTTGGCCGGTTGGGAGAACGAGGTTGTCGAGTTCAAGGAGGCTGCACGCCAGTTCTCTGCGGACAAGACCGGTGAGTACGCCTCGGCGCTGAGCAACGAAGCGAACCTGCGCGGACTCGCCTCGGGGTGGCTCGTCTTCGGGGTCTCGAACACTCGGCAGGTCGTAGGCACGACGCATCTCATCGACGTGCAGCAGCGCCAGACCTTGAAGCACCACATCCATCAGTCGGTCGACCAGGGGCTTACCGTTCGTGAGGTCTACGAGGTCATGCACTCGGGCAAGCGGGTGGTGATTCTGGAAGTACCAGCGGCGCCCCGCGGCATCCCGATCTCGTGGAAGGGTGACTACCGCGCTCGTGCCGGCGAAAGCCTGGTGCCGCTCTCACTCGACAAGTTGGACGAGATTCGGCGGCAGACCATCAGTGCTGACTGGTCGGCGGTCGTGGTTCCTGACGCCACGCTCGCTCACCTCGATCCAGCGGCGATCACACGCGCGCGTCAGGGGTTCACCGAGCGATACGCCTCCCGTATCCCCGCTACTGACATCGACGCATGGGATGACGCGACCTTCCTGGCCAAGGCCCGGTTGATCCGCGACGGCCAGATCACACGTGCCGCGCTCCTTCTGCTCGGTGCCGACACCTCGACGCATCTGCTGACGCCGCACCCGGCGCAGATGACCTGGAAGCTCGTTGGCGAGCAGCGGGCCAACGAGCACTTCCGACTGCCGTTCCTGCTGAAAACGACGGCACTCGCGAAGCGTATCCGCAACGTGCAGCTCCGACTCCTGCCACCTGACGAGCTAATTTATCGAGAGATTAGTAAGTACGACGAACGTAGCCTGCTCGAAGCGCTCTACAACTGCATCGCGCACCAGGACTACACGCGACACTCCCGGATCATCGTCACTGAGCACGCCGACCGCATCGTGTTCGAGAGCGTGGGCGAGTTCTTCGATGGCGCGCCCGACGACTACGCCCTGGACGAGCGCACCCCACGGCAGTACCGCAACCCCTTCCTCGTCGAGGCGATGACAGAGCTGAACCTCATCGACCAGATGGGCTACGGAATCCACCGCATGGTGCAGGACCAGGTCCGACGGTTCCTCCCGTTGCCTGACTACGACCTCAGCACCGCTGGCGAGGTGAAGCTCACTATTCCGGGCGGGGTGATCGAAGAGTCCTACTCCCAGCTGCTCATGGTCCGAACCGATCTTCCTCTTGAAGATGTGCTTGCGCTGGATCGAGTGCAGAAGGGACTCGACATCAGCGAGAAGGCCGCCCGCCATCTGCGGAGAGCCGGCCTGATCGAAGGCCGCAAGCCTCACCGCCGGATCACTCCACGTGTCGCAGCGGCGACCGGGGCAATGGCCGGCTACATCCGCACCCGGCCCCAGGCAGACGCGCATTACGCTGCCCTGCTGACTGACTTCCTCCGCGCGCAGGGACACGCAGACCGCGGCGACGTGGAGGCGCTGCTCCGGCCGGCACTCAGCGAAGCGCTCACCGAGCAGCAGAAGACAACTAAGATCACGAATCTTCTGACGAAGTTGCGACGCCGCGGTGTCATCATCAACCGTGGTACCCGCACGAAGCCACGATGGGAGCTTTCTTCCGTAGGCGACGGAAGCGGGCGGTCCGAGCCTCCGCGCAAGAAGGATGACGATTCCAGCGGTACCGCTAGGGGGCTGGGATCAGCGTGAACACACGCATCTCCGCCGCCCGTAACCTTCTAGCAGCGACGACGAACAGCGCCTATTGCAGAAAGAAAGACACTCGATGAAGCTCCAGTTCAAGGTCCAGCAGTACCAGACCGATGCCGTCGATGCTGTCGTCGAGACCTTCGCCGGGCAGCCGAAGCACGACGGCATCTCCTACCGGATCGACCCCGGCAACGTGCGTCCCGTGACCGCTCCGGCTCTGTTCGAGGCCGAGGACCGCCCGGACGCCGGTCTGCGCAACGCGGAGATCGTCCTGTCGGGCGTGCAACTGCTGGAGAACGTGCGCGCGGTACAGGGGTCACGAAACCTCCCGCTGTCGGCCAAGCTCGCCTCCAGCGCTGCCGCTCCAGGTGCACCGAACCTTGACGTGGAGATGGAGACGGGGACGGGCAAGACCTACGTCTATATCAAGTCGATCATGGAATTACACAAGCGGTACGGCTGGTCGAAATACATAATTGTGGTGCCCTCAGTCGCGATCCGCGAGGGCGTGAAGAAATCGTTCGACGTGACCGCCGAGCACTTCCAGCAGCTCTATGGCACCAAGCCGCGCTCGTTCATCTACAACTCCTCCCAGCTGCACGAGCTGGAGCGGTTCAGTTCGGATGCCGGGGTGCAGGTGATGATCATCAACATCCAGGCGTTCAACGCCACCGGTAAGGACAACCGCCGCATCTACGACGAGCTCGATGATTTCCAGTCCCGCCGTCCAATCGACGTCATCAGCGCCAACCGGCCGATCGTAATCATCGACGAGCCGCAGAAGATCGGAGCGCCCAAGTCGCTGGAAGCATTGTCTCGTTTCAACGCGCTGATGCTGCTGCGGTACTCCGCCACGCACAAGGTCGATCACACCAAAGTGCACCGCCTCGACGCGCTGGACGCCTACAACCAGAAGCTCGTGAAGAAGATCGCCGTGCGAGGCATCACCGTGAGGGGACTCGCCGGATCGACCGCCTACCTGTACCTGGACGCCATCGAGATCGCAAAGGGTGCCAAGCCTCGGGCGCGGGTCGAGATTGAAGTGCAGATGGCCTCGGGTATCAAACGACAGGTCAAACGCCTCGACATGGGCGCCAACCTTCACGATGTCTCCAACGGGATCGAGGCATACAAGGGACTGTTCATCACCGAGGTGGATGCCAACCGCGATGTGATTGAGCTGAGCAACGGCGATGTGGTCGTGGCGGGACAGCTCGCCGACCGGGATGTCACCGAGGAGAGCAAGCGCCGCATCCAGATTCGCGAGGTCGTCCGCGCGCATCTGGACAAGGAACGCGAGCTGTTCAGCCAAGGCATCAAGGTGCTCTCGCTGTTCTTCATCGATGAGGTCGCTAAGTATCGCGATTATAGCCGCGAGGACACCCTCGGCGACTATGCGCGTATGTTCGAGGAGGAGTACACCGCGATCCGCGACGAGGTGCTCGGCGAACTCGCCATCGACCAGGCGACCGAGGAGTACCAGGCGTATCTGCGCCGTGACAGCGTGGGTCAGGTTCACGAGGGCTACTTCTCGATCGACAAGAAGACCAAACATCTCGTTGACAACGAGAAGGCAATCAAGAAGACAGGTGACGAGAAGGGACTTTCGACGGACACTGACGCCTACGACCTGATCCTCAAAGACAAGGAACGCCTGCTGTCGTTCGCCGAACCCGTCCGGTTCATCTTCTCCCACTCCGCACTGCGCGAGGGCTGGGACAACCCCAACGTGTTCGTCATGGGCATGCTCAAGAAGAGCGACAACACCGTCTCCCGCCGCCAGGAGATCGGACGCGGCCTGCGGCTGGCCGTCGACCAGCACGGTGAGCGGATGGACAATCCCGTCACAGTGCACGACATCAACGAGTTGACCGTCGTCACTGACGAGTCCTATACCGACTTCGTAACCGGTCTCCAACGCGAGATCTCCGAATCGCTCGCCGCGCGGCCGCGCAAGGCCAGCGCCAAGTTTTTCGTCGGCAAGACCATCCAGACGCTCTCGGGCGAGTCGGTCATCGAAGAAGCCGTCGCCCAGGCGCTCTACAAGTACCTGGTCAAGAACGACTACGTGAACGACGACGACACCATCTCCGACGCATACAAGCAGGCAAAAGAAGATGGAACCCTCGCCGCGCCGACTTCCGAGGTGCTGCTACCAGTGATTGACTTCGTGTGGCCGGTGATCGACGTGCTCTATCTCGACCTACCGGTGCCCACCAATGACCGCAAGCCGAAGAAGATCCCGCTGAACGAGGCCAACTTCGCCCGCAAGGAGTTCCAAGCCTTGTGGGGCAGGATCAACCACCGCGCCGTCTACCAGGTCGAGTTCGACTCCGGAGAGCTGATCCGCAAGGCGATCGACCACCTCGACAAGCACCTCAACGTCGCGGCGCTGCAATACGTCGTACAAGCGGGCCAGCAACGCGAGCAGTTGGAGGCTGACGATCTGACCAGCGGCGCCGGTTTCGCAGTGCAGAATACGCAGACACACACCGAGGCCGTGAGCGCGGGCTCGCAGGTGAAGTATGACCTGCTGGGCGAGATCACCGAAAAGACCCAGCTCACCCGTCGCACGATCGCTGTGATCCTCCGCGGCGTAACGCCAGGAACGTTCGCCAAGTTCCGCCTTAACCCCGAGCAGTTCATCACCGAGGCAGCCCGGCTCATCAACGAGCAGAAGGCCACGGTCATCGTCGAGCACCTCGCCTATGACGCGCTCGAAGACCGCTTCGACTCTGCGATCTTCACCGAAAACCAGGCCGCCCAAGATTTTTCGAAGGCCGGGTCAAAGCTCAAGAAGCACGTCTATGACTACGTGGTCACCGACTCCAAGGTTGAGCGCGAGTTTGTCACCGAACTGGACACCAGCCACGAGATCGCCGTCTACGCGAAGCTCCCGCGAGGGTTCTTCATTCCCACTCCTGTTGGCGAATACAACCCGGACTGGGCCATCGCGTTCACCGACGGCAGCGTCAAGCATGTCTACTTCGTCGCTGAAACGAAGGGTTCGTTGTCGACACTCCAGCTCAAGGGTGTCGAGGACGCCAAGATCGAGTGTGCCCGCAAGTTCTTTGCCTCACTCAACGCGAAGAACGGCAATGACGTCACCTACGACGTGGTAACCGACTACACCGAGTTAATGCAGCTCGTGGGGGTATGAAAACGATGCTTGAGTACCTTCGGCTACGCGGTGCTCCTGCGTTTGACCCTGCATCTGGCGCAGATATGGGCCCGCTCAAACCGGTGAACTTTTGTTCGGGCCCAACGGTTCCGGCATCACGACCATCAGCCGTGCCTTGGCTGACTCGACGTAGTTCACTGGAATCACTTTGGAGCGGAATCCAGCGACCAGCGTGCTCGGCACCAAGGTCTATAACCGCGACTACATCAACGCGATGCTCACGTCTGCAGACCACCTCGACGGGGTGTTCCTAGTAGGAAAGGCTCGCTCAACACGAGTTTTCGTTAGCTGCAAAGAACCGTGGAATCGAGGATGTTCTTACCTCGCTGAAAGAGACGGCGCGGGCGAAGCGCAACTAAGTCTCTGCAGAACTGCGTGAGATGTTCACGGGTACAACAACAGCACGGACCGGCTTTTCGACCGACTGCTCGAGGTCGCCGCGGCGAACCTCTCCGCATCCGAGGACTTTGCGGCGCTCACGCCCGAGGCAGCAGCGGTTCTTAGCCTTGATCCACCGATGAGCATGCTGGGCTTGGGCCGCAATTAAAGACGGGATGCCCGTCTGACCGGGAAGAATGGCACTTGTCTAAGGTTCCGTTCCACCGCGATGAGAGGGCATCTCGCAGATGCAAGTTTC
>NZ_BAABLN010000025.1:0-4417 GCF_039544365.1 Kocuria gwangalliensis
CTGTGACAGAGGCTCGAATCCGTTCGATCACGTGCTCGCGATCACGGCCGGTGATAGGCAGGAGCATCTCCGTGGCGACCAGCATGGACGAAGTAGCAGCAGATGCGTCTCCAGCATCGAGGGAGCCGAGAAGAGCGGAGACGATGAGATCGACCTCAGGGAGCGCACCAATGTCACACAGTGCCATGCCGACGCGATAGGCATGCATGGGAGACACCTGCCAGCACTCACGGACGAGCCGCTCGGCGGCAGTTGCCGCTACGCGGTCATCGGTCTGGGCGGCGCCCGGGAGTCTTGTCGCGAAGCGGTCGATGGCGGCGAGGTACTCGGGTGCCGAAATTGACTCGCTGTTTCTTGAGGCTGTGAGCCAGCCCATCCATTGGGCGAGTTGCTGGTCGTCGTCGCCCATACCGAGGCCCAGAGAGGCATCGACTGCGGCAGCGACGGCGTCGAGCGCCTCGGCGCGTTGGTCCACCGAGGATCGGATTTCGGCGTGCTTCAACCAAGCCTCCACCTGCGATCCCGGATCGTAGGTCCGGTCGACGATCAGCGAGCCGACGTCATCCAACTTCTGCTGGACCCACTCGTGGGAGGACTGGTCGAGGGTCGCGAACTGTTCGATGGCCGCATGACGGAACTCGACGGACCAATAGGTTGAGCGCTTATCGCTCCATGCCCTGTCAAAGACGTCAGAGAGTCGCGAGAGTTCTGCGGATCCGCCGACACGATGGGCGAGGTGAATGATGTGTGCAACCAGGGCTGGGAAGGCATCCCGGACGCGATACCACCCATGCCAGTTGTTGGTTACCTGCCGGGGTACATCAATGACTCGAAGGATCTCGGCTGCTCGACCGGCTACTTTGGGCTCATCGACTAGTCCTTCGCGGGCCGCTATTGCCTCAGCCCGGAGGCGGGCCAAGGCGTGTACCGCGTCAATGAAGCGTCGACGTCCGGGGTCAAGGTGGCGCCTGCCATTCGCTCCGGTCGTCCCTGCCGTTTCCGTGTTGTCGACCGCAACCTCTATGCCTTGCTTCGGCGCACCTCTCGGACCCCGGCGAGCAAGGGTCAAATAACGACGGATCGTTTCCAGGTCCAGAACCTGCCAGTACCACGATTTCGGATCGCGGCCGAGATCGTCGTTGATGACCGGTTGGTCGCCCTCAGGGATCAGCGCCCGGAACGTCTCGCTGTCGCTGAGGCGGAGCGAAAGTAGGCACATCGCGGCTTGTAGACGAAATCCAAGAGATACTCGTGCGCCCTCAGTTGGTTCCTCCGGTTGGGATGATCCTTCAAGTTCGAGCATCTGCTTGATCTGTACGTGGGCCTCTTCGGCGTCGCCGTCGGCAGCAGCGATCAGTGCGCGTCTGAGGCGGCTGCGCATTTGCCAACTCAGGTCGCCTTCGGCGTCGATCTGTTCGCTGACACGATTGAGGTTGGCAAAGTCCCGGACTTCGAGAAGTTCGTCGAAGCAGGCTGATAGCACCTCGAGGCGTTGGTGTCGCCGATCTTCATGCTCACGTCCGAGTCGGAAGTCTTTTGCACGCTCTACGTTCTCCGGGTCCTGAGATCCCGCCGATTTCGGCACCGGAAGGGGAAGGTGCCGCTCCAAGTGCCTAAGTACGGCGTCTAGGCCAGAGACGTTGAACGTGGCGATGGCCCAGTCCGACACGCCGTCCGACTCGCCGCTCCGAGCAACTCGTGACTCAGTGAGGGCTGTGATGCCGTTTAAAGCATTGAGTACTTTCGCTGCGGCTGCGTTGCTTCCGTTTGCCGCCCAGGACGCGGCGATCGCGGCTGCAGTGTTCGCAGAGATTCGAACCTGCGAGCCGCGGACGACATAGTCGATCGCGCTCATGGCTGGGGTTAGGCCCGCCAGTGCCGTCGCTAGCTGCTCCGTACTGAAGGCCTGTTCACGTTGAGCGAGTTCGGCGGTGAAGAGCGCGAGACGAACAAATGCCGCGTCGTTGCCGGACCTCGCTGCGGCCCGCAAACCGAGGTGTGTCTGGTCTTGGATAACAGGTAAGGGTTCGAGTGCGCCGAGCTTGAAGCGCATTCCCCCGGGTGTGACCGTTGCCAGTACGCATGCATCGTCTCCAGCGAGGTAGCGGTGTGCTACCTCCTCGTCACGGTAGGTGGGCCAGGCGTCACCTGATTCAGCACATCGATCTGCAAGGTCAAGATGAAGGNGTCAAGATGAAGGTCCCGGTTTCGACTCTCGCTGATGACGCCGTCGATTCGGGCGGTCTCATCGGAAAGGAAGCGGCGAAAGCTGTTATGTACGAACTGCCACTCGTCGCCTTCGACCCGAAAGAAGGTCCGGGTGACTGACGCGAATCGACTCACCACATCGTTGGACGCCCAAGTGACCAGCCACTGCAGGTTCAGGGAGGTGCGCAATCGGGAGACGCTGGCGAGGAGATCAACGACTTCAGTGTCTAGTCTGACTGCCTGGTAGTACCCGCGGTAGCGCAGCTCCACGTTCCCGCGGTACCTCGACGCATCTGCAAGGACGCGCTCCGCCTCGGCACGCTGCTGCTTCTCATCTGGAAAGCGCGGCGGTAGTGCGCTCAACTCGCTAAGGAGGTACGTAGCGGCAAGCGGATGTCCCTCAGTCATTTCGACGAAGGTGTCGATCTGGCCAGGCCACAGCCAGTCCCCCAGACCTGCTTGGTCCGCGAGCTGCCGTACCTCATCGTTTGCCATCGGTGGCAGGGTCACGGTGCGACCAGACCGGGTCAGTGCATCGCGGATGTCTGCTGAAACGACGGCAGTGGTCTGCGTGCCGAGGATGACGAACACACCGTCGCCGATGCCCGCCGGCGCGGGTAGCTCCTCAAGCATGGATCGGATCGGGTTCTGCTCCCGTGGGATGTGATCGAGGCCGTCGATGATGATGACGGTTCTTTCGCCTCGAGACTTCCACGCCTCTTGAGCGCGGGCGAGCTGTTGCTCGACGCAGTATCGAAGACCCGGGATGCCTGATGGCTGACCACTACGGACGATTCCGGCTTCTTCCAAGGCCAGGGACAGATCGTTGAGGAATGACTCCGCCTCGCCTCGATGACTGAGGGGATTGGGCGAGTCTGGAACGAAGGAGTAGTAGCGAACGACCCGCCCCTCAATCGCGATGTCGGCCAACAGGGTCGACTTTCCCGATCCAGCTGGACCCACGAGCGCTAAGTACCCGCCATTGAGGGTGGCTAGCATCTTGTGCAAGGATTCAGTTGCAGCGTGATTTGGCGTGTAGGTACCAGGGACAGGGAACTCGTGTGGATTCTTGTACCGAAGGCGCGTCTCCCAACCCAGACGATGAAGCATTTCTGCTCGGTCGATACGACGCGGTCTGGCCGGGTCAGCGACACAGGCTTGGAGCTCACCTGCCAGGATACGTAGGTCGTTCTGCGCCTGCAGGTCGACTGCCCCGTCGAGCGTCGAGGGCGTATCGTCAACAGACTTGATCTCGAAGTCGAACTCAAGATCCTCGAGGAAACGTAAGAATTCGTCGTCGCTGAGACTTGATACTCGCTGCAGTTCCGCCCACACTGGCTCCCATCCCACAAAGGCATCCAGCGTTCTTAAGACGCTCATGTCCATGAATTTGCCCCGGGCCGCACGCTGGACCGGCCGGAATGATCGCTCCATGAAGGCCGCGAGGTGCTTTGGTCCGCTGGTGGTCGCGGAACCGAGCGCAGATTGCGCAGCTGGCGTGCTCGTCGAGGGATGGCCGTTGGTGCACAGGTGGATAGCCAACGGCCCATCCCATGTCGTTCGGATCGCTTGCCATGCCCGGGCCAACCCTGTCAGCAACGCATCCTGTGATGCCGACGCACCGGTTAGAGCACTCCAGGTGAAGGACTCGGGATACTGAGACCACTTCACTTGCAGGGCGTGACGCTTGGCACCCGCCTTGAACTGAAAGTCATCCGCAATTCCGGCGTCCGGATCAGCCATGTGAATCCACTCAAGCGTGGAGAGATGGTCGTACACTATCCGGGCTGCCAGCCCATACTGCCCGGCAAATCCAATGACTGCTCGCCGTTCACCTTCGGCTGGATCCATGCTTACTCCCTCTTGCAGGTCTAATCTCTAAGTTCTACCCCATAAGGGTCGGGACTGATGCACCGCCAGGTGACGATCTGGCTTGCCCGTAAGGCAGTAAGGATGAGACCGCTCTGACCGCGGTCAACTTGATGTCCGACAACTGGCTCGGCCGAGCTATACGCATCACAATGTCCACAGGAGATGACGGACTCAGATGGTCGTCGCCTGCGGGAGCTCTCGAATCCGCCGGTAGAGCGTCGCCCGGGACATCCCGAGGTCCCGCGCCACCTGGGTGGCCGGCTCCCCAGACTGGATCAGTCGCAGCGCGGTGCGGATCTGGGAGTCCGTGAAAGTCTGGCGGCGCCCGCCGAGGTCC
>NZ_BAABLN010000026.1:0-35989 GCF_039544365.1 Kocuria gwangalliensis
TTAGACAAGTGCCATTCTTCCCGGTCAGACGGGCATTTCGTTCTTAATTACGTACCAGTACCAAGCATGCTCATCGGTGGATCGAGGCTAAGGCGCCCCTGACCGCTGGGATGCAACAAGGTGTGGAACATGTCCATCAACCCGGCCACGATCACCACGACTCCCAGAATTGTCAGAAACACGCCCACTATTGCTTTCCCTTGTTCGTCTTTGATCTCTGAACTTGGCCCGCCGGCCCGTCACTGGTGAGCCGGGAAGCTGCCCGTGTCCGGCTGAGTCGATGTCAACGGCTCCGTTTCGGTGGAGCGACGTCCGGGGTGTTGGGCCCGATCCGGGTCCAGCCCCCGGAGGGCGCTGATCCGCCGCAGGTCGGCAACTATCACCGGGTGGGCGGGCTCAACAGCCGTCACCGGCGAACACGTCACCGTCCGTGGTCGTGTTCAGGACCGCGAAGCGTTCCTCAGGGGGGCCGGTTCCTGGTTGCCGTGGCGGCTTCCGGGGCGAACGCCACAAGCAGCGCCATGAGCAACACCGGGTGCAGGGACTTAAGCCCCCGCGGCCCGGAAACTGTCTCCCTGCCCGGTCGTCACAGCGCCGCACGAGGCTCATTCCCTGGCGGCCGACGGTATCCAGGGCCGGCCACGGTTCCACCTCAGGATCTGGGCACCGCGAGGAGGCTTAGGACTGGCTCGGCAGTCCTAAGAGCCTTTCGTCCATCTCGGTGATCTCGGCCTGCTGGGTGGCCACCACGTCTTCGGCCAGCTCGACGGCCTCAGGATGGGTGCCGTTGATCACCTCTCCACGGGCCTTCTCGGCCGCGCCCTCGTGGCGGGCAATCATCTGCTGCCGGTACAGCCGAGCCGCCTCGACACCCTGGGCCTCCTCGTGGGCGGTCGGGTGCTCCTCGCTCATCATCCCGTCCATCCCCGATTCGGACTCCGGAGCCCATGGAGCCGTGGTTCATGCCCTCCATGCCCATGTGCCACACCATCACGGTGTTCCTTGGCCGGCTCGGTGTCCGGGGGCCGCGGCGCGGACGCGGCGGCCCCCGGGTGTGTGCGGGTCAGGACTGCTCGGGCAACTCCTGGAGCATGGTCTCCATCTCCTGAATTTCGGCCTCCTGATCCTCGATGACCTGCTGGGCCAGTGCCACGGCCTGCGGGTTCTCGCCATTGTCGACCTCGTCGCGGGCCATGTCCACGGCGCCTTCGTGGTGGACGGTCATCTGCTCCAGGTACAGTCGCGCGGCCTCGACACCCTGGGCCTCCTCGAGGGCGGCCATGTCCTCCTCGCTCATCATCCCGTCCATCCCGGACCCGTGGTCCATGCCTTCCATGCCTCCAGACTCGCTCATGGGTTCCTCGTCCCAGGCGGTGAGCATGGCATTCATGCGCTCGATTTCCGGGCCCTGGGCTGCGACCACGCCCTGGGCGAAATCGCGCACGTTGTCCGGGATGTTGTCCTTGGCCAGCAGCATCTCGCTCATCTCCACGGCCTGCTGGTGGTGGGGGATCATCATTTGGGCGAACATCACGTCCGCGTCGTTGTTCTCAGTGGCAATCGCCTCACCGGAAGCCGAGGTGGTGCTCGTGGCCTGAGCGCTGGAGGTGGCCGGGGCGGCGGTTTCCTGGGCGGTCTCGGTGCTCTCTTCAGCACCGGTACCGCAGCCGACCAGGGCCAAGGCGGTGGTCAGGGCGAGGGTAGTCAGGGTGGTGGAACGCTTCACAATATGTCCTTACATTGGGGATGGGCTGGGGCGTGCGGAGGCCCCGGGGCGGTCAGGAAGTGGCCAGCGTGTAGCCGGCGTCCTCGATGGCGGATCGGACGGCCTTCGTCGACATCGGTCGTTGGCTTGTCACAGTGACGGCGGAGGTGTCGCCGGCTACGAGATCGATCTCTACGTCTTGGACGCCCTCCAGGGCGGTCAGGGCCGCGGTCACTCGCCCCGTGCAGTGGCTGCAGGTCATGCCCTCCACCCGGTAGGTCGTCGAGGTGCTGACGTCGGAGGGCATCCGAGGGTTGGCTGAGGCTGGTTCGTCCGGTGCGGCAGGCGGTGCGCAGCAGGCGCAACCGGTGGAGACGAGAGGAAGTCTGGGGTGGATCGCATCGGTCACGGCGGGCTCCTTCGAATATGGATAGTGCCTTTCGGCAAGGGGAATCGCGCCCTACAAGTAGATATATACCCCGGGGGGGGGTATATATCAAGGCGGTTGGGCTCAAGTGGTAACCATCGCCTGCTCTGCTCTGTCGTGGCTGTGACGTGGCAGTGTTGCGATGAACACGGTTCCGTGTCCGGGCCCGGGGGAGTAGGCGGTGAGGGCGCCTTCGTGGGCCTCGACCAGGGCTTTCGAGATGGTCAGGCCAATCCCGGAGCCGCCGTGGTCGCGGTCCCGGGCGGTGTCGCCGCGGTAGAAGCGTTCGAAGACGTGCGGCAGCTGTTCACGGCTTATGCCCTCGCCTGTGTCGGTGACGCGGATGGCGACGTCTTCTGAGCCCTGCCCGCCCGCGCTGATGGTCACCGTACCGCCGGGCGGGGTGTGGCGCAGGGCGTTGGAGAGCAGGTTGCCTAGCACCTGTCCGAGGCGTTGCCGGTCCACGTCCACGGTCCCCGCCGGCTCCGTGGCCTCGATCTCCAGGGTGACGCCCTTGGCTGCGTAGGCTTCCCTCGCGGCGTCGCCGGCGGCCTGGAGCAGGTCGGTCACGGACTCTTCCGCACGGTCGAGCACGAACCTGCCTTCCTCAGCGCGGGAGACATCGTTGATGTCTTCGACCAGCCGGGTCAGCCGAGCCATCTGCTCGGCCATGACGTCGCTGGTGGTGGTGTCCCAGCCGATGACACCGTCCTGGAGGCCCTCGAGGTAAACGGTGAGCACGGAGATGGGGGTGCGCATCTCGTGGGCCAGGTCGGAGAGCATCTGGCGTCGAGTGTCCTCGGTACGCTGCAGCCGCTCAGCCATGGTGTTGAACGACGCGGCCAGGGCGTCCACTTCCGCCCCGGCGCCCATGGCCGGGACCCGGGTGTCGTAGCGGCCGCGGGCCATCCTTTTGGCCGCCTCGGTCAGCTTCCCCAGCGGGGTCTGGATGCGGCGGGAGAGCCAGACGGTGGCCAGTAGCGCACAGATCAAAGCGGTGCCCAGGGCCACGGTCAGAGTGATCAGGCTGGTGTCGCGGTAGGCCCGCTCCACGTGCAGCAGTTCCGGAGAGCTCTCGGGGTGCCCGGCCATGACGAGGTGATCGTGGAACAGCGCTGGGCCGACCAAGGAGGCCACTACGATCGCGGCCACGATGCTGGTGCCCACCACCAGCAACTGGGCGCCCAGAAACCGAGAGGCCAACCCACGTTCACGCCGGGGGCTCATCGGGTCACCATCCGGTAGCCGACTCCGCGCACGGTGTCGATGTAGCGGCTCGGGTCCGAGCCGAGCTTGCGGCGCAGGTGCCCGATGTGTACGTCCACGATGCGCTCATCGCCCACCCAGGCCGGGTCCCAGACGGTGTCGATGAGCTGACGGCGCGAGAGCGGTTGGTGCGGGCGGGCGGACAGGGCCACGAGCAGATCGAACTCGGTGCGGGTCAATGCCACCGGGGTCTCGGCTACCTGGGCCTCGTGGGTGGCGAGGTCGATGACGAGATCCCCGACCACTCGCTGCGGCTCTTGTGGTGCGATCGTGGTGCGGGGGCGGCGCAGCACCGCTTGGACTCGGGCGACGAGCTCACGGACGCTGAAGGGCTTGGTGATGTAGTCATCGGCCCCGACCTCCAGCCCTGCCAGCTTGTCCTCTTCGTCTCCGCGGGCGGTGAGCATCAGCACGTAGCACTCCGAGAAGGCCCGCAGTCGGCGGCACACCTCGATCCCGTCCAGCCCGGGAAGCCCCAGGTCCAGGACGACGACGTCGGGCTCCCGGGTGCGGGCGGCTTGGAGGGCGTCGGGGCCGGTATGGGCGGCGGCGACGTCGAAGCCGGCCCGAGTCAGGTAGGTGGCGACCATCTGGGCCAGGGGT
Organism: Kocuria gwangalliensis; assembly: GCF_039544365.1. Taxonomy (NCBI): domain Bacteria; kingdom Bacillati; phylum Actinomycetota; class Actinomycetes; order Micrococcales; family Micrococcaceae; genus Kocuria; species Kocuria gwangalliensis. The sequence goes on from NZ_BAABLN010000026.1 coordinate 4,002, forward strand.
TTCTCGTCGTCCACCACGAGCACACGCCCGGCTGGGGCCGCGGAGTCGGTGCCGGAAGTCATGCCTCCTAGTGTCCCCCGTCGCCTCGGGCAGATCGCCGCCGGGGACCGGATTCTCCACAATCTTCGTCAAATCTTCAAGGGAATCGGACTCTTTTCTGCTCCTGACCCGCCGAAGATGGTTGTTGATCCCCATCTTGCCTGATGACTCGGAAAGGAATTCATGAACACCCTCTCCCGCAGAAGCCTGGTGGTCGGTGGGCTGGGCCTGCTCGGCTCCGGGGCCCTGGCGGCCTGCTCCGCTCCTTCCATCTCCTCCACGGCCGGCACGGGGTCCGGGGTTGCCTCTGCGGGCGCCGGTCAGCGCGTTGTCGCCAAGACGCTCACCGCCCGGCCGGTGCGCCTAGACCTGGGCGGGCCGAGCGTGTCGACATGGGCCTACGGTGACAGCGCCCCCGGTCCGCTCATCCGCGCAACCACCGGGGACCGCCTGCGGATCACCGTCGACAACCAGTTGCCGGCGCAGACCACCGTGCACTGGCACGGGATCGCCCTGGACCAGGCAGCGGACGGGGTGCCCAGGGTGACCCAGGACCCGATCGCCGCCGGTGCCACCTACACCTACGACTACACCGCCCCGGATCCGGGCACCTATTTTTACCACCCGCACGTCGGGGTCCAGCTGGACCGCGCCCTGTATGCCCCACTGATCATTGATGACCCCCAGGAACCCGGGGACTACGACCACGAGTGGATCCTGGTCCTCGACGACTGGGTCGACGGCACCGGCCGGACCCCCGACGACATCCTGACCACCCTGACCTCCTCAGGGGAGGGTGGCATGGACCACGGGACCATGGGCGGAATGACCGGCGCGGAGGGCATGGAGGGCATGGACATGTCTTCTGGCTCCTCGGAGGGCAGGACTGGAGTGGCTCACGGCAACATGGGCGCCGGTGACTCCCCATACGGCGATGACGCCGGGGACGTGGCCTACCCGCACTACCTGGTCAACGGGCGGGTGCCGGCGGACCCGGAGGTGTTGACCGCGAAGCCGGGCCAACGGGTGCGGCTGCGGATCATCAACGCTGCTGCGGACACCATCTTCACGGTCGCCCTGGGCGGGCACCGGATGACGGTCACACACACCGACGGGTTCCCCGTGCAGCCGCAGGACACCCATGCCCTCTATCTGGGCATGGGGGAGCGCTACGATGCGACCGTCACCCTGACCGACGGTGTCTTCCCGTTCGTGGCCGTGCCGCTGGGCAAGGAGGGGCAGGCCATGAGTCTGGTGCGCACCGGTTCCGGTGCCGCTCCGTCGCCGTCCGTGCGACCGGCGGAACTGGACAAGCCCGTGCTGGTCGGTGCCGAGCTGAAACCTGCCGACAGCGCCCGGCTCGAGGCCCGGGAACCCGATGTGCGCCTGGAGCTGGCCATGACCGGACAGATGAATCCTTACGAGTGGGGATTCAACGGGGCCCCTTACGGGCAGCACGACCCACTGGAGATTCAAGAGGGACAGCGGGTGCGGCTCGACGTGGCCAACCACACGATGATGGCCCATCCCCTGCACCTGCACGGGCACACCTTCGCGTTGCCCAACGGCCTGCGCAAGGACACCGTCCTGATCGCCCCGATGCAGTCGATGGCCATCGATCTGCAGGCGGACAATCCCGGGAACTGGCTGATCCACTGCCACAACATCTACCACGCCGAGGCCGGCATGACGACCGAGCTGAAATACCGCCCATGACCGTTGTCACCCGACGCACCCTGCTCACCTTCGGCCTGGTCGCCGGGACGGGGTGGGCTGTCACCGCCTGCTCATCACAGTCACCACAGTCGGAGTCCTCGTCCTCTTCCGGCAACGACGGCGGCACCGCCATCACCCACGTGCACGCCATCACCCGGGACACGGCCACCGGGGTGATCCTGCTGGCCACCCACCAAGGCCTGTTCCTGCTGGAGAACAAGGAACTGACCCAAGTCGGCCCGACCGTGGACTTGATGGGCTTCACCTCCACCGGTGGCGGACGCTACCTGGCCTCCGGTCACCCCGGCCCCGGGGTGGAGTTGCCCGAGCCGCTGGGACTGGTCGAATCCACCAACGGGGGCCAGACCTGGAGCGTGCTGTCGCGGGCCGGGGAGTCGGACTTCCACGCCCTGACCGCGGGCCCGGATCGGATTCTCGCCTTTGACGGGCAACTGCGCACCAGCACCGACGGGCGCACCTGGGAGACCGTCGCGATCCCTTCCGCCCCGATGGCCCTGGCCATCGCTCCGGGTGGCGGGGCGACGCTGGCCACCACTGAGGAGGGCCTGTTGCGATCCACCGACGGCGGGGCCACCTGGACGAGCATGGACACCCCGCAGTTAATGTCCCTGGTGGCCTGGGCCGATGATCACACGGTGGTGGGTGCTGGGCCTGGCGGCCGCTTGCTGATCAGCGACGATTCCGGGCTGACCTGGACGGCCACCGGGGAAGCCTTCGGGGAGGTCACCGCCCTGGGGGCGAGCATGACCGGCGGCGGGGCGGTGGAGACCCTTTTGGTGGCTGGCTCCACCGTCTTGCGCATCACCGACGGAGGAAACACCGTCGAGCAACTGCTGTGACCGGCACCATCCACACCCTTGCCGCGGAGCAACAGCGGATTCCGCCACGGACCGGGCGGCCTTGCAGATGACGAGGACAGTGACGAGGAGAGCGATGAGCGACCGCCATAGAACCGAAGCCCCCGACCGGGCCACTCCTCCAGAGGATTCCCCCACGCGGGGACGGCTGGTCGCGATCGACGCTGCCCGGGGGCTGGCGCTGATCGGATTGACCGCCATCCATTTCCTGCCCGCCTCCGATGAGGAGACACACGAGCCGACCTGGTCCTGGATCCTCTTCGCCGGGGACTCGGCGGCGTTGTTCGCTTTGCTGGCCGGGGTGGGGCTGGCTTTCGGTTCGGGCGGGCGCACCCGTCGGCAGGGGCAGTCGATGACGGCCGCCCGGGTCGGGGTGGCGGTCCGGGCCCTGCTGATTGCCGCAGTGGGCATGTCCATCGGGTACCTGATGCCTAAAGACCCCCCGGCCGTCAACATCTTGGTCTACTACGGGGTGTTCTTCCTGCTGACCATTCCCTTCCTCCACTTACGCCCCGTGACCCTGGTCATGTGCGCGATGCTCTTCGGGGTCGTCGCACCGGTGCTGATGCAGATCTTGCGGGGTCGGTTGCCGGAGTTCACCGCCTACAACCCCACTTTCAACGACGTGGTCACCGTTCCCGGGGCGACAGCGGCCCAGCTGTTGCTGACCGGCACGTACCCGGCCCTGCCGTACATGACGTACCTGCTGACCGGACTGGCCCTGGGGCGTCTGAACCTGCGCAATGTGCAGGTCCAAACCCTGCTCGTGGTGGTCGGGGCCGGGCTCGCCGCATTCGCCTACCTGAGCTCCTACGTTCTGCTTTACGTTGCCGAGGGCTACCACCAGTTGTTGCCCAGCGTCCCGGAACAGAGCGAGGAAGTGGTGGATGAGATCCTCGTGTGGGGAACCGACGAGGGGCTGCCCACCAGCACCGGGTGGTGGCTGGCCGTCACCACCCCGCACGCGAACATGCCGCTGGCCATTGCCTGGAGCCTGGGGATCGGGCTGGCCGTGCTCGGGACCTTCCTTCTCCTGGCCCGCACGATTGGGCCGTGGCTGCTACCTCTGTCGGCGATGGGGGCGATGACCCTGACCCTCTACTCGGTCCAGCTGGTGCTGTTGTCCTTCGAGCTGCACTACGACCAACCCGAGATCTGGTTCCTGGCCTATCTTCTCCTGGCTGCCCTGTTCGCGGTGGGTTGGCAGCGCGCCTTCGGGCAAGGGCCCTTGGAACGACTCGTCAGTATGGCCGCCAAGGGAGCTGGTCGCGCCGTGGTGGGGGACGGGACTCGCCCCGCACTCCACTGACCCGACACGGAAGATGAACCCCTCTTGCGGAAAGCCTCCGAACCACGTCTCGGAAACCCGCACCATTGCTTTCGAAGGACAACGGCTATGTCACACCACCACAGCTTCAACGGTGAGTCCGACATTAAAAGAATGCGGCAAAAAGCGCGTCTCCGCGCCGGCGTCGTGATATTGGTGATCGGCTCAGTGATCTACCTGCTGACCAATCACTGGGTGCACGTGCTGGATTCGTTACCGTATGTGTTCGGGGCGGCCATGCTCGTGATGCACCTCTTTGGCCATGGAGGCCATGGAGGTCACAGCGGGCATGGGGCGTCGGGCCGTACTTCGGGACACGGTGGTCGTCCCGATCAGGAAGGGGCCGGCGATGTCCGCTGAGTACGGGTATGGCTTGTGGTGGTTGGTGGCCCTGAATTCCTTGGTGTTCATCGTCTTTGCCGCCAGTTTCGTCCAGCCCAAGACCAAGCTGGACTGGCGTGCCTTGGGCGGGTTCTCGGCGTTTGTCGTGGCGATGTTCACGGAAATGTACGGTTTCCCGCTGACCATCTTCTTGCTCTCGGGTTGGCTGGGCGAGCGGGTGCCCGGCCAGCAGTCCTTGGACCACCTTTCCGGGCACCTGTGGCAGGAGCTGTTCGGGTGGGAGGGGGACCCCCATCTGAACCCCCTGCACCTGCTCAGTAACGTCGTGATCGGGGTGGGGTTGTACCTGTTGTACCGGGCGTGGCGGGTGCTCTACACGGCCCAGCGTGAAGGGCGTCTGGCCACTACCGGCCCGTACGCGCGCCTCCGGCACCCACAGTACGTGGGGTTCTTGGCCGTCATGGTGGGCTTCTTACTCCAGTGGCCCACCGTGCTGACCCTGCTCATGTTCCCGGTGCTGGTGGTCGTCTACTGGCGTCTGGGGCGCAAAGAGGAACAAGTGCTGACCCGGCAGTTCGGGACCGCGTACCAGGACTACGCCCGCCGGGTGCCGCGGTTCGTCCCCCGGCTCCGCCGACAGGCGGCATGATTCTGAGCAGCACGCACGTGACTCCGAGCCGGGGAGCCCCTCGAGTGGGAACCATGTTGTGGGTCACCACGGCCTGGGGTTTGTGTTTCGTGGCCATCCGGTGGGGGCTGCAAGATGCGCCGGTGCTGTGGTTCGCGGCGATGCGCGCACTGATCGCCGGGGCCGCATTGCTGCTGGTCGCCGCCGTGCAGGGGCGGCCCCTGTGGCCGCGGGATCGGGTCTGGGGATTGTTGACGGCGATGGCGGTAGTGAATGTGACCGTGGCTTTTGCCGCGATGTTCGCTGGGACCGCCGGTTTGGCCACGGGGGCGGCAGCGGTGCTGTCGAATGCCCAACCATTGCTGATCCTTTTGCCGGCCTGGTGGCTTTACGGTGAGGCCGTGTCCGTGCGCACGGCGGCGGCCCTGGTGGTCGGATTCACCGGGTTGGTGCTGGTGGGGGTGGCCAGTGGCGGCGGGCAAGGGGCGTGGCTGTCGTTGCTCTCGGCGGTGGCCATCACCGCCGGAACGCTGATGGCTCGACGGCTGTCGGGGACGGATCTGCTGGTCGCCATCGCCTGGCACTTTGTGCTCGGCGGTCTCCTGCTGGTGGTGCTGGCCGCTGTGGTTGAAGGCGCCCCGGCCATCACGTGGACACCCCGGTTCGTGCTGGCGCTGGGGTTCCTGTCACTGATCGGGACCGCGGCGGCCTTTGTTGCGTGGTTCCGTCAGGCCCAGGTTGCGCGGCTGGACCTGCTTGGTGCGTGGACTCTGCTGGTGCCCGTGATCGGCATGGCGGTCTCGGCGGTGCTGCCCGGGGAACGGCCCACCATGTGGAGCGCCCTGGGGGCGGCGATCGTGCTGGTCTCGTTAGTGCTGACCACGGTCCCGGGCAGGGCTCGCCGGGGACCATGAGCCGCCACGCCGTCGACCCTGCCGGCGGGCAGTCAGGCGCCAGATCCCTCCCCTTTGGGTCCGGTGACCCGGGGTGCGAGGGGCGGTCCGGGCGCTACAGCCGGCCTTGGCGTCTGGGTTTGACGACGAGTACGGGGCAGCGGGCGTGGTGGACGACCTGGTTGGAGACCGAACCCAGCAGCAGGCCGGTGAAGCCGCCGTAACCGTGGGAGCCCACGACCAGCAGATCGGCCTCGGTGGAGGCCTCGAGCAGCACGGCGGCCGGCTGCCCTGGGACCACCTCCCCGGTGATGTCCTCCGGACCGGCGTGGACGCTGCGCAGCGCTTCGTCCTGGAGTCGCCGGGCCCTCGCTTCGTATCTGGTTGGATCCCAGTCGTGGTCGTCGTCGCCGACCACCATGGCCGGGTGCTGCCAGGCGGTCACCACATGCACCTGCCCCTGGCGCAACCGGGCCTCGGCGACCGCCCACTCCAACGCCCTCAAAGACTCGGGGGAACCATCCACCCCGACCACGATTCGGAAGGTCTTTGCGGCGCTCACGTCCGTGCCCTCGCCGTAGGGTAGATGCGGTCCGGGTGCGGTGCGGGGGTGAGGAAGTCGGCGCGCACGCCCAGGGAGGTGTCGGTGCGGCTCATGGATTCGGCCCCGTCGGTGACGGTGCCGGCCAGGGCCCGGATCGCGTCGATGTTCTCCGGGATGACCACCGCTTGGTTGTCGACGGTGTAGGTGCAGAACAGTTCCTCGCCGCGCACCGTGAGGATGTCGGCCCACACGGCGACCTCGTACATGTCCCCGCGGGGCCGGCCGAGGTCTCGCATCAGCTCGATGGTGCTGTTGGGTGCCACGATCCCGTCGCTGCTGCGGACCTGGGCGATGCGCGGCATGGCACTCAGCGCCTCGAGGACTTCTTCGGAGGTGGCGGGGCGGGTGAGGTCGATGGTCCAGTAGTGCAGGTGATTCTGGGTGTGGGCGCCCTTGGCGGCCATGGTGACCACGTCGAGGTCCGGTACGACCGTCTGGGCGTCGGGTCCTTGATGGCTGGGGATGGCCGTTTCTGGGACGATGGTGTTCATGATCCCGGAGTGATCGGATTCCCAGGGGTCGGTGGCCCGGCGGATGAGCACCCCGCGTGCTTTGGTCAGTAACCCGACGTCCTTCAGGGCAGTGAGGGTACGGACGGTGGCGGTGGTGTTGCAGGAGACCACCCGGGTGGTGTCCCGGCCGAGGGCGGTGGCGTAGTTGGCGTGAGCGACGAAGGAGTGGCCGGTGAGAGCGTGCTTCTCCCCACCCTGGAAGATGGCCTTGACCCCGTGGGCCCGGTAGTGCTCGAGGTTGCTCGCCCCGATCTTGGCCGGGGTGCAGTCCACGATCACGTCCACGGCGTCGAGGAGCTGATGCAGTTCCCCCGTCAGGGTGATGCCTGCTGAGCGCATCGCCGCGACGCCCTCGGTGGTGGAGGCGTAGACGGGGATGCCGCGGGAGACGGCGGCGGTGATCCGGTAGTCGGAGATCACGTCACTGACCCCGACCAGTTCCATGTCCTGTTGGGCGGTGACCGCATCGGCCACGCGTTTGCCGATCACCCCGTAGCCGTTGACGCCCACTCGTATGGTCTGGTCCATGATGGTTCCTTTCGTGGAAGGGATTGCTGGTGGTCGGTGGTGTGGATGGGTACTGGTCCGCGGTCAGGGCCGGCGGCGTCGTTGCCGGTGCGCCGACCAGGCCAGGTAGGCGCCCAGGGAGCCGGTCGCGCCCAGACCCGTGCTGAGCACCGGTAGTTGCCAGGATCGGCGCCGCACCGGGTCCGTTGCGGCCAGATCACCGAGTCCTCGCACGAAGGCGGCCGCCAGGATCGCCAGGCCTAACCGTTGGCCTGCCGACTCGAGGCGGTCAATGAGAGGGTCCAGTTCTACGGTGCGCAGGTGCAGTTCGGGGCCCCCGGCCTCGAGTATGGCCTGGACGCGGCGTAGCTGCTCGGGCAACTCAGCGGTGAGATCCACGACATCGGCCCCTGCCTGGGACAGGCGTCCGGCGATGGCGGAGGGGGAGTAGCGCTCCAGCACCAGCCCGTGGGCGTACGGGCGGAGGACTTCACCCAGCTGGAACTGGGGGTCCAGCGTCGTCCCCATACCTTCGGCCATTAGCAGCATTTTCAGCAACAAGGAGAGCTCCCGTGGCAACTGCAGGTGGTGACGGCGCAGGATGGCGAGAACTTCCTTGATGAGGTTCCCCACCTTGACCTCACCCAGGGTCCGCCCGGAGTAGAGGGCGACGACGGGGGCCAGGTCCTCGGTCAGGGCGGGGAGTTTGACGGGGCGGCGGGAGGTGGTCAGCTCCACCAGGGCGGTGGCGATCCGCCGGGGATGCTGGCGCACCAGGGCCAGCAGCAGCGCTCCGAGGCGGTCACGCAGTTGCTCGTCGATGTCCCCGACCATGCCGAAATCGATCAGGGCGATGCGCCCGTTGGGTTCGACGAAGAGGTTGCCCGGGTGCGGGTCGGCGTGGAAGAAGCCGTCCCGGAACACCATCTGGGCCACCGCACCGGTCGCGCGGGTCGCCAGGGCCGCACGGTCGGTCCCGGTGGCATCGAGCCCCGCCAGGTCGTTGATCTTCAGCCCGTGCATCCGTTCCAGGGTCAACACCCGGGAGGTGGTGGTCTCCCAGAAGACCCGGGGGACACGGATGGTGTCGTTGTCGGCGAAGTTCGCCGCGAAACGTTCGGTGTTGCGTCCTTCGGTGAGGTAGTCCAGTTCCGCCCGCAGCGTGGTGGCGAACTCCTCGGCAATGCCGGTCAGGTCGTAGTCGGCGGCGGCCTCCCAATGGCGGCTGGCCCGGGCGGCCATGTTCTGCAGGATCTCCAGGTCTTCTTGGACCTGTGCGGCGACCCCGGGTCGACGCGCCTTGACCACGACCTCGGTGCCGTCGGCCAGGCGGGCCGCATGGGCCTGCCCCAGGGATGCACTGGCCAGAGGTTCTTCATCGAAGGCGGCGAATAGCTCCGAGGGGGCGTGACCGAGCTCGCCGACGATCAGGTCCGTGATGATCCGCCCGGGCACCGGCGGTGTGGAGTCTTGTAGCAGGGACAGTTGCTGCCGGTACGGTTCGGGCAGCAGATCAGCCCGGGTCGACAGCACCTGCCCGAGCTTGACGAAGACCGGTCCCAGTTGTTCCAGGGCCAGGCGCAGGTGCTCGGGGTTCGTGTACGGTTCCGCGCGCTGTTCGTGCCCCAGCAGACCGCGCTCGAAAGGCACCCACCGTTGCAGGCCTGCCGCCCCCACCAGGAAGCCCAGTCCGTGACGGGCCAGGATTTCGGTGATCTGCTGGTACCGCTCGGCGTGGGTGTTAGTCATCGTCTCGGCTCCCCACCGTGGAGGTAGTGCACCCGCTGGAACCGCCTGGCTGGGCCGGGGATGATGCTGGGGTGAGCGGCACCTCCCAGACCTGACCGGGGCGCAGAATTCTCTCCAGGCCTTCGGCGCACACCCGGATGGGTGCGGCCGAACAGGGATGAAGACGCATCGCCATGGTGTGCCGGCTGAGGCTGATGCTGATCGGCTGGCCCCGGTACCTGAGCTGGAAGGAGGCCGCGCCCAGCCCATCCGGTAGCACCGGGTGCAGCCACAGGGCCTCCTCCCGGATCTCCACGCCCCCGTAGCAGCGCATCACCATGTCGGCGGTTCCGGCCATGGCCCCGAGGTGAACGCCTTCGCGGGTGGTCCCGCCCTGCGTGTCGGCGAGGTCAGCTTGCAGGGCTTGTTCGAACAGGGCCCAGGACCGGGCCCGATCGGTGCGGGCCAGCACCCAGCCGTGGGCCAGCCGACTCAGCGTCGAGCCGTGGCTGGTGCGGGCCAGGTAGTAGCGGATCGTGCGGGGAATGAGCTCCGGGGGCAGGGTGTAGCCCAGGCGGGCGAGAAGGTTCCGCAGTTCCTCGGCGGAGAACAGGTAGAAGAGCATCAGCACGTCGGCCTGTTTGGAGAGCTTGTAGCGGTTGGTGGAGTCGCCCTCGGCCTGGAGGATGAGGTCCAGCCGGCCGATGTTGCCGTAGCGGGCGCGGTAAGCCGCCCAGTCGAACTCCTCCAGATCCTCGTAGCCCTCGAACTGGCTGATGACGCCGTCCGCGTGCCAGGGGATGCGCACTCGACGGCTGATCTGGTTCCAGCGGTCGATTTCCTGGTGCTGCAGATGCAGCTGGCGCCACAACGGGTCGCAGTCGTGGCCGGCCAGCAAATCGACGATCTCCCCGGCGCGGGCCAGGACCCAGGCGGCCAAGACGTTGGTGTAGGTGTTGTTGCGCACCCCCTGGCCCGGAGCGTCCGGGTAGCCGTCGTGATATTCGTCCGGGCCCATCACCCCCGTGATGTCGAAACGGTCCTCGACGGGGTCGTGGACGGCCAGGCTGCTGACCAGCCGGGCCACCTCGATGATCATCTCCGCGCCGTAGTCGGTGAGGAAGCCGATGTCGTCGGTGGCCTGGTAGTACTGCCACACGCTGTAGGCCACGGCCAACCCGACGTGGCGCTGCCGATGGGAGTTGTTCGGCATCCACTGTCCGTTGCGGACGTTGAACAGCGCCGTCGGCGTCTCCTCCCGCCCGTCGCTACCGGACTGCCACGGGAACAGCGCCCCCTCCAGCCCTGCTTGACGGGCCGCTGCCCGGGCCGCCCCGAGGCGTCGATAACGGTAGAGCAGGAAGGACCGGGTCAGTTCGGGGCGGCGCAGGGTGAGCATGGGGTAGACGAAGAGCTCATCCCAGAAAATGTGGCCGCGATATCCCTCGCCGTGCAACCCACGGGCGGGCAGGCCGGCGTCCAGGTCCGGGCCCGTTGCCGCGACCGTCTGCAGCACGTGGAAGAGGTGCAGGTTCAACGCCAGCTCCTGGGCAGCCCCGGCCTCCAGGTCGATGCCGAAGCGATCCCACAGCTCCGCCCAGGCCGTCCCCTGTTCCGCCAGCAGCAGAGCGAACCTGGGTGCCTCATCGATCTTCGAGCCCACGTCCAGGGCGGGGGTGGAGATTGCCCGGTCCCGGGAGGTCGCCACCGCCGCGGTCTTCTCCAGGGTCACCGGCTGCCCGGGACGCAGCACCAAGGTGATCTCGTGCCCCAGCCTGTGGCCGGGAACCAGGCGCCGGCCGGTCTGAGCGGAGCAGGGGAAGACCCGGGTGCGGGCGGCGGTGGCCACGGTGATGCCGGACTGGGTGGTGGTCGCCTGGCAGAGCACCGTTTCTGCGTCCAGCTCCCGGGATTCCACCGGACCCCAGTGTTCGTTGGCCAACTCGCGATCGGCGATCACGTTGCGGTTGGACACCGCGCTGTTGACGGTGGACTCGACGATCAGTTCCCCGGACCAGTCTTCGGCCTCCACTGTGACCTCCAGGGCGGCCACATACGGACGTGCCAGGCTGTGGAGTTGACGCGACGTGACCCGGGTGGTGTGACCGGTGGCGTCACGGTAGCGGTTGGTGCGGGTCAGCACCCCGTGGCGCAGGTCCAGGACTTGGTGGTGAGCGATCATTTCCGGGCACCCCGGATGCAACAGGGTCCCCTGGGCCGGGCGCACACTCAGGTACGTCCAGTCGGGGGCGTTGACCAAGTGCTCTGTCTCGACCTGGTGCCCGGCCAGATCGGTGGTGCGGCGGTTGTAGACGCCGGCGAAGTAGGTCCCGGGGTAGTGGGTCCCGTCGGCGGTGCTGCCCGGTACCGCCCCGCGGGTGGCCCAGTACCCGTTGCCCAGCGTGCACAGGGCCTCCCGGGTACCCTCCTGGACCGGATCGAACCGGTCATAGACCAGTCGCCACCCGTCGGCCGCGGCGGTGACCGCCCCGCCGCACCACGGCCCTCGATGCTCCATCTGCAGACCGTCCTCGGCCAGAGGTACCAGCGGCACCCTCCGGAGGTCCTCCACCACGAGGTGGGCACCGGCTGCCGTCAGCTCATGGGCATTCCCGGTCCGGTCCACCCCCACCACCTGGCCGAACCCCCCGGCGGCGGCGGCGGTGACCCCGGCGGTGGAGTCTTCAATCACCACGGCCTCGGCCGGTGCTACCTCCAGGCGGCGGGCCGCTTCCAGGAAGACGGCCGGATCCGGTTTGCCCGGCATCCCCAGCCGGTGCGCGTCGGTGCCGTCGACGCGCACGGTGAACAGGTGCCCCACCCGGGCCGCCTCCAGTACCGAGGCACTGTTGCGGCTGGAGGTCACCAGGGCTGTGGGCACGCCCCGGGAGACCAGTGCGCGCAACACCACCAGGGCATCGGGGAACGCCCTGACTCCCTGCCGGGTCAGCTCCGCGGCGAAGAGCTCCTGCTTGCGGGCGGCCAGCCCATGGACGGTGAGCATCTGCGCACCGTCACCGGGCCCGCCCTCGGGTACGCTGAGCCCGCGGGCGGCCAAGAACGTGCGCACCCCGTCCCGGCGGGGGCGCCCGTCGAGGTAGGCCCGGTAGTCTGTGTCCGCGTCGAAGAGTTCCTGCACTGTGGGGGACAGGGCGGGGAGGATCTCGTCGAAGAGGGCCTTCCAGGCCCGGGCGTGCACCCCGGCGGTGTCCGTGACGACCCCATCCATGTCGAAGATGACCGCACGATACCCTTGGTCCGTGCTCGCCAGGGCCGGCACGAGGTGCTCCAGGCGCATCAGCAGCATCCCTGTCCGCTTGGGTCGCTGGCGTTGGCCGGGGCGTAGGGCCAGCGCCAGCCGCTGATCCTCGGGTCGTCCTCTCCGTGGGCCCGGGTGTAGGCGCGGGCCCACAACCGTTCTTCGAGCATGCGCTGCCGCAGCGGGGCGGCTGCCTCGGCTAGGCCGGGAACCCGGTCGATGACGTCGATGACCAGGTGGTACCGGTCCAGGTCGTTGAGCATGACCACATCGAAAGGGGTGGTCGTCGTGCCCTCCTCCTGGAAGCCGCGTACGTGGAAGTTGCCGTGGTTGGTCCGGCGGTAGGTCAGCCGGTGGATCAGGGACGGATAGCCGTGGTAGGCGAAGACCACGGGACGGCTGGTGGTGAAGATTGCGTCGAACTCCGCCTTCTGCAGCCCGTGCGGGTGCTGGCTGGCCGGTTGCAGGCGCATCAGGTCCACCACGTTGACCACACGCACGACCAAGTCTGGCAAATGCTGGCGCAGCAGATCCACGGCCGCGAGGATCTCCAGGGTGGGGACGTCCCCGGCGCAGGTCATCACCACATCGGGCAGCACCGGGGCGCTGCCCGGCTGGTTGCCTGCGGATGGGGCGGTGCCGGGAGAGGTTGGTGCTTCGTTGCCGGCCCATTCCCAGATGCCCACACCGCGTCGGCAGTGCAATGCGGCCTCGTCCACGGACAGATAGGACAGGGCCGGTTGCTTGCCGGCGACGATGAGGTTGATGTAGTCGCGGCTGCGCAGGCAATGGTCGGCCACCGACAGCAGTGTGTTGGCGTCCGGGGGCAGGTAGACGCGCACGATCTCGGCTTTCTTGTTGACCAGGTGGTCGATGAAGCCGGGGTCCTGGTGGGAGAAGCCGTTGTGGTCCTGGCGCCACACGTGAGAGGTCAGCAGGTAGTTCAGCGAGGCGATCGGCCGGCGCCACGGGATCTCCGTGGCGACTTTCAACCACTTGGCGTGCTGGTTCACCATGGAGTCCACGATGTGGATGAACGCCTCGTAGCAGGAGAAAAACCCATGCCGGCCGGTGAGTAGATATCCTTCCAGCCACCCCTGGCACAGGTGCTCGGATAGCACCTCCATCACCCTGCCGGAGCGAGCCAGCCCCTCGTCGGTGGGCAGCATCTGCGCCTGCCAGACCCGGTCGGTGACCTCGAAGACCGCGTTGAGCCGGTTACTGGCCGTCTCGTCGGGTCCCATCAGACGGAAGGTGCGCGGGTTGTCCCGGATCACGTCCCGCAACCAGGTGCCCAGCACCCGGGTGGCCTCGTGAACCGTCGTGCCCGGGGAGGGGACATCGACGGCGTAGTCCCGGAAATCTGGCAGCCGCAGGGGCTGCAGCACGGTGCCCCCGTTGGTGACCGGGTTCGCACTCATCCGGTGGGCGCCCTCCGGAGCCAGCTGGGCCAGTTCCGGGACCAGAGCACCGTCGGCGTCGAAGAGTTCCTCGGGCCGGTAGGAACGCAACCACTCCTCCAGCTGGCGCAGGTGCTGGGGGTTCTCCCGCAGACCCGACAGGGGCACCTGGTGGGAGCGCCAAGTGTTCTCGGTGGGCAACCCGTCCACCTCCGCGGGCCCGGTCCACCCCTTGGGGGTGCGCAGCACGATCAAAGGCCACCGCGGGCGCTCCGTTACGGTGCCCTCCCGGGCCTGGTCCTGAATGCGACGGATCTCCTGGAGCACCTCGTCGAGCACGGCCGCGAACCGTTGATGCACCTGTACCGGATCGCTCCCACTGACCGGGTACGGTTCGTGCCCGTATCCGCGCAGCAGGCTCATCAGCTCCTCCTCGGGGATGCGAGCCAGCACGGTCGGGTTGGCGATCTTGTAGCCGTTCAGGTGCAGGATCGGCAGGACGGCTCCGTCGTGGACGGGGTCGAGGAACTTGTTAGAGTGCCAGCTGGCCGCCAGCGGCCCGGTCTCGGCTTCCCCATCGCCGATGACGCAGGCCACCAACAGGTCGGGGTTGTCGAAGGCCGCCCCGTAGGCGTGCATCAGCGAGTAGCCCAGTTCCCCGCCTTCGTGGATGGATCCGGGGGTCTCCGGGGCCACGTGGCTGGGGATCCCGCCAGGGAAGGAGAACTGGCGGAACAGACGCCGTAGCCCGTCGGCGTCCCGGCCGATGTCCGGGTAGACCTCGCTGTAGGTCCCGTCCAGGTACGCGCAGGCCACCAGCCCCGGGCCGCCGTGGCCTGGTCCGGTCACGTACATCGCGCTCAGGGCTCGGGCCTTGATCACCCGGTTCAGGTGCGCGTAGATCAGATTCAGCCCAGGGGTGGTGCCCCAATGGCCCAGCAGCCGGGGTTTGATGTGCTCCAGGGACAGTGGCTCCTTGAGCAGTGGGTTGTCCAGAAGGTAGATCTGCCCCACCGACAGGTAGTTGGCCGCCCGCCACCATGCGTCCAGCCGGTCCAGTTCCTCCTCGCTCAGCGGTGCCTGTGCCACCGGGGGAGGGAGCGTTGTCTTGGGAGTCGTCATCAGGTTCTTCCCCTTCATCTCGCACGAACAGTGCATGGTCATCGCCAGGCGCCGGAGCTGTCCTACCGGCTTCCCGCGGGGGCCAGGCCTGGTTGGACCCGGGCTGCCGACGTCGACTCCGGCGGTTCCGGCAACCGCAGCCGCTTCAACAGCAAGGCATTCACCGCCACGATGACGCTGGAGCCCGACATCGAGATCGCCGCGATCTCCGGGCTGAGCATGATGCCGTAGGCCGGGTAGAAGACCCCGGCGGCGATCGGCAGGGCGACCACGTTGTAGCCGATGGCCCAGGTGAGGTTCTGGCGCATTTTGCGCACGGTGCCAGCGCCGATCCGCAGGGCGATCGGCACGTCCAACGGATCGGAGCGCATCAGCACCACGTCGGCGGTTTCAATGGCCACGTCGGTGCCGGCGCCGATGGCGATGCCCAGGTCGGCTTTGGCTAGGGCCGGGGCGTCGTTGACCCCGTCCCCGACCATGGCGACCCGTTTGCCCTCCGCTTGCAGTTCCGCCACTTTGGCGGATTTGTCCTCGGGTAGGACTTCGGCGATGACAGTGTCGATGCCCAGTTGGGCGGCGATCCGCTTCGCGGTCGCCTCGTTGTCACCGGTCAGCATGACGACTTCGATCCCTGCCTCGTGCATCGCGGCCACCGCGGGAGCGGCGGTCTCCCGGGCGGCATCAGCCAGGGCGATCACCCCAGCGGCCGCTCCGTCCACGGCCACCAGCACCGCGGTGCGCCCGGTCGAGGCCAGGGCCTCGCGCTGTTCGGCCACCGGGGTGATGTCGACGCTCTCGGCCACCATCAGTTTGCGGTTACCCACGAAAACCTGCCGCCCGTTCACGGTGGCCCCGGCGCCGTGGCCCGGGACGTTGCGGAAATTGCTGGCAGTCAGGGCCGGGACGCCGCGGTCCTCGGCGTAGTTCACCACCGCGGCAGCCAACGGGTGCTCAGATTCGCGTTCGACGGCCGCCACGAGGCCCAGGAGTTCGTCCTCGCCGATCCCGTGGGTGATGAAGTCCGTGACCTCCGGCTCGCCCTTGGTCAGGGTCCCGGTCTTGTCGATCACGACCGTGTCGATCCGTGCGGCTGTTTCCAAGGCCGTGGCGTTTTTGAACAGCACGCCTCGTTTGGCGCCCAAACCCGTTCCCACCATGATCGCGGTGGGGGTGGCCAGCCCCAGGGCATCGGGGCAGGTGATGACCACCACGGTGATGGCAAACAGGATTGCTTGGGCAATGCTGGCCCCGGCCAGCCACCAGACAAGGAAGGTGCCGGATCCGCCGATCAGCGCCACGAACACCAGCCAGAACGCGGCCCGATCCGCCAGACGTTGACCGGGTGCCTTGGAGTTCTGGGCTTCCTGGACCAGCGCCACGATCTGCGCCAGGGCGGTGTCCGCCCCGACCTTCGTCGCCCGCACCCGTAAGGTCCCGGTGGTGTTCACCGAGGCCCCGATGACCTCGGAGCCAGTGGACTTGGCCACCGGCAGGCTTTCGCCGGTGACCATGGATTCGTCGATCTCGGACTCGCCGTCCTCGACCACACCGTCGGTGGGGACCTTCGAGCCGGGGCGTACCAGCATCAGATCCCCGGGCATGACCTCGGCGGTGGGGATTTCCACGGTATTCCCGTCACGGATCACCAGCGCCTTGGAGGGTGCCAGCTCCAGGAGGGTGCGGACCGCGTCGTTGGCCCCGCCACGGGCCCGCATCTCCACCCAGTGCCCCAGCAGCACGAAGGTGGCCAGCACGGTGGCGGCCTCGTAGAACACTTCGCCGCCACCGGTCAATGTCACGATCAGGCTGTAGACCCAGCCGGCGCCGACCCCCACGGCCACCAAGACCATCATGTCCAGGGTGCGGGCCTTTAGCGCCCGGTAGGCGCCGTCGAAGAAGATCCAGGCCGAGTAGAAAATCACCGGCAGGGAGAGGATCAGCGCAAGGACGTCATCGCGTAAACCGAACGGGGCCGGGACCGTGAACCCCAAGACCTCCCGCCCGATCGGGGACCACAACGTGATCGGCACCGACAGCAGGGCGGCCACCAGGAACCGATTGCGCATGTCACGGATCATGGCTTCCATCGACATGCCACCGCTGCCATGGCCCATGACCTCCTGGGCGTCACGAACAACGTGCTGCCCGTGTCCGGCGGGGGCGTCCTCGCCATGGTCCGTGGGGTTCAGCCTCGATCCGGGCCGGTCACCGGTGACCCGGTGACCGGCCCGTCCAGCGACGGTTCCGTCCTCCTCAAGCGGGTCGCACACGTGCTCGGGCACCGACTGGCCCGCGCAGTGGTAACCGCACTCCCGCACCCACCAGGTCAGATCCTTGATCGAGGTCAGACCGGGATCGTAGGTGACATTGGCCGTCTGGGAGACAGGATTCGCCTCCACTCGCAGCACCCCCGGCCGGCGCGACAACGCGGCTTCAGCAACGGCCTTCGACGAGGCCCAGTGCACGCCTTGCACCTCCATGACGGCCGTGGTCTCGTGATCGCTCATGCTGTCCTCTTTTCTCATCAAACGAATCTCTGCGGAGTGTTTGCGAATCCCCATGCCCGTGGGCGGCCTCTCAAGACGGTCCACGCCAAAGCAGTCAAGCTGTGCCTTGGTTCGCTCGGGCCAGGCGGCTCCGGAAGGCTCTGGCCGGTTCGACCCTCATCAGTAGTTCTTCTTCAGCCACGGACCAGCCGAGCGATAGCGTCCACTGCTTCCTGGAGCTTGGCCTCCTGCGCGGGGCCGCCGGCGTCGGCAGCTTGGATGAGACAGCGGCTCATGTGATCCTTCAGCAAGACCAGCGCCACCTCGTGCAGGGCCCCGGACACCGCAGCGACCTGGGTAAGGACATCGATGCAGTACCGGTCCTGCTCGACCATCCGGGTGATGCCACGGACCTGTCCCTCGATGCGGTTCAGGCGCCGCACCACAGCTGCCATGTCGATGGTGGGTTCCATGGCGACTCCTGGTGGTCCTACGTATTGCCCCCGTGCTCCTTTCAGGGCTACGGGCGCAGCCTCGTTCACTGGGTGCTGGTGTATCTGGCCGGGGCGTCCTGGAAGGACTGGGCGCAGCGGGTCGAGCAGAAGTGGTAAGTGCGGCCCTCGTGCTCGACGCTGGTGGCCGCGGTGACCGGGTCGATGTTCATCCCGCAGACCGGGTCGACGACCGTTGTGGTGTTCTCGGGCATGGCTTCCTCCCTTGGGGGTGTTCCGGGTTTTGTGGTGTCCTCGCGCCCGACTTCCACCACCGGGTCGGTGGTGACGGGGGCGTGGGCGAGGTCGGGAACGGGGCGAGGGGTGAAGGCGCGCAGCCGGTTGGCGTTGGCCACCACCGACAGGGAGGACAAGGCCATCGCAGCCGCGGCGATCATCGGGCTCAGCGTCCAGCCCAGGGACGGGTACAGCACACCGGCGGCGATGGGGATGCCGACGCCGTTGTAGACGAACGCGAAGACGAGGTTCTGGCGGATGTTGCGCATGGTGGCCCGGGACAGGTCCACGGCGGTGACCACCCCGGACAGCGCCCCGGAGATCAAGGTGATGTCGGAGGCCTCGATGGCCACGTCGGTGCCGGTGCCGATGGCCGAGCCCACATCGGCCTGGGCCAGGGCGGGGGCGTCGTTGATGCCGTCCCCGACCATCCCCACTACGCGCCCTTCGTCTTGCAGGCGTTTGACCTCACTGGCCTTGTGTTCGGGCAGCACCTCGGCCACCACCCGGTCGATGCCGACCTGGCGGGCGATGGCCGCGGCGGTGGCCCGGTTGTCCCCGGTCATCATCACCACCTCGATGCCGCGGTCGCGCAGCGCGGCCACGGCCCCCACGGAACCCTCCTTGAGGGTGTCGGCCACCCCGATCACCCCGGCCGGGCGCCCGTCGACGGCGGCCAGCATCGGGCTCTTCCCGTCCGCGGCCAGTTCCTGGGCGGGGGCGGTGAGCACATCGGCGTCGATGCCTGCCCCGGTGAGCAGACGCCGGTTGCCCACCAGCACCTGGCGCCCGCCCACCAGGGCGCGGACCCCCTGGCCGGTGACGGAGTCGAAAGCGGTGGCCTCGGGCACGGACACTCCGCGCTCCTGCGCCCCGGCGACGATAGCGGTGGCCAGAGGGTGCTCCGAGAAGCGTTCCACCGCCGCCACCAGAGCCAGCACCTCGGCGTCGGTGAAGCCCGGGGCGGGCAGCACATCGGTCAGGGCGGGAGTCCCCTTGGTGATCGTGCCGGTCTTGTCCAGCACGATGGTGTCCAGCTTGTGGGCCGTCTCCAGGGCCTCGGCCGAGCGGATGAGGATCCCGGCGGTGGCCCCCTTGCCGGTGCCCACGGTGATCGACAGCGGAGTGGCCAGCCCCAGGGCGCACGGGCAGGCGATGATCAGCACCGACACGGCCGCCACCAGGGCGAAGACCACCGCAGGCGGGGGACCGACCAGCGCCCAGACCACGAAGGACCACAGGGCGATGAGGATCACCGCGGGCACGAAGTAGCTGGAGACCTGATCGGCCAGCCGCTGGATCGGCGCCCTGGAGCCCTGGGCCTGCCGGACCAGGGAGATGATCTGGGCCAGCATGGTGTCCGAGCCGACCTTGGTGGCGGTGTAGCGGAAAGAACCGGTCTGGTTGATGGTCGCGCCGATCACGGTGTCCCCGGCGGTCTTGGTCACCGGGATGGGCTCACCGGTGACCATCGACTCGTCCACCGCCGAGGTGCCCTCCAGCACCTGCCCGTCCACGGGCAGCTTCTCCCCGGGGCGCACCACGACGACGTCGCCGGCCACGACCTCCCCCAAGGGGATCTCCCGCTCCTGTCCCTCGCGGATGACCCGGGCGGTGTGCGGTTGGAGCCCGATCAGGGTGCGGATGGCCTCCCCGGTCCCGGCCTTGGCCTTGGTCTCCAGCAGGCGCCCGAGCAGGATCAAGGTGATGATCACCCCGACCGCCTCGTAGTAGACGTACCGGGCCTCGGCCGGCACGAGGCCCGGGGCGATGGTCACGACCAGGCTGTAGCTGTAGGCGGCGATCGTTCCCAAGGTGATCAACGAGTTCATGTCCGCGGTGCGGTGGGACAGCGCCAGCCACCCGGTCTTGTGGATGGGCCAACCGGTGTAGAGCATCACCGGGGTGATTAGCGCCAGCTGCAACCACGGATTCATCAGCACCGGCGGCACCCAGGCCATGCCGAACAGCTCCATGGCCATCACCGCCGCCACCACCGGCAGGCTCAGCACGGACCCGACGATCACCCGGCGGCGCAGATCGGCGATCTCCGCCGCTCGCTCCTTCGCCTCGGTGTCCTCCGGCTCCTCCACCGGGCCGTGCCCGTGCGGGGGCTCCTGCCCCGGCAGTGGGGCCGTAGAGGTTCGGGTGTCCTCCTGGACCACGACATGGTCGTGGGAGTGCTCGCCGGCCCCTTCAGTGGAGCCTTCGACGTCGGCCGAGTCCTCGAGGGCCTCGAGGGTGCCGTGCAGCATGTTCATCCCGCAGCTGACCTCGTGGCGCCCGGCCGGTAGCCCGGGGATCTCGACCACGGTGCTGCCGAAGGCCGGGACCGCGGTGTCCACCCCGGCATCGGCCACCACAAACCGCTCCGAGCAGGCGCTGTCCTCCTGCCGTAGCAGCTCCAGCCGCAGTGGCGCCCCGGCTGCCACGCGCAGCAGCTGGGGGTGGTAGCCCCCGCGGATGGTCAGCTGCGCGGTCTGCGCACCGTGGTCCATCCGGGCGTGGGTCACCTCGGCCACGGTGGTGCGCGTCGGCCCTGTGGAGGCGGCGTCGCCGTGGGTGGCCGTGCCCGCGGCGTGAGCCGGTGCCGCCGAGATCGGGGCCGGCGAGGTGCTGTCGTGCTCGTTGACGACGCGGAGGCGGCCGTGCAGCATGTTCATCCCGCACGCGAAGCCGTACTCGCCCGGCTCGGTGGGGGTGAACTCCACGGCCGTGCGCGCATAGGCGGGCAACGGCTGGTTGATCTGGAAATCCGGGATGACCACCCGGGAGGAGCAGTCCCCGGTCTCCTGCCGGTCGAAGACCAGCCGGACCGGCACTCCGGGGGCCACCTGGATCAGGTCCGGGCTGTACCCGCCCTTGACCGTCACGGTGACCGTCTGCACCCCGGCCTCCAGCTCGGCCCGGCGAGTTTTCTTCGGACCGAAGAAGAACCAGAGCAACACGGCACTAACGACCACCACCACAACCACCAACACCCAGCCCTGAATACTCACGGCCCTCACCTCTTCTATACCCTCCTAGGGTATAGGGTCAGCCTAGGTCACGGGGAAGCGATAAGGAGCAGGTAACGATGAAGATTTCATGAAGTCTTTCCCGTAGTGGATCGAGAGACTGCTGTCCCGAAGGCCTGCTTCAAGACAGTCACATCGTGCCGGGGGAGGGGCGCTGGCCAGGCGGAGCAGGCCTGGGGGAGTGCACCGAGCCTGCTCCTTCTCCCTGAAACCTTCCGACCTTCGAGGGTTCCCCGGAAGGGTGGAAGGCCTGCTGCCAGTGCTGTGAGGGATGCGTAGCCGATCCGTCTTGGACCGGTGTACTCGGAAGGTAGAGCACGGTGTGACCGATATGCGTTCGATATTCGAGGGCTCAGAGGTTCCGGTGGGTCACCACTCGGGGGGCGATGGTGACCGCGGCGCCGTCGAGGTCCTCCGACCACTCGACCTGGCAGCTCAGCCGGGAGGTCTCGTGACGGGTGTCGTCGAGCATCCCGACCTATCATTGAAGATTTGGTGAAGATCGGGCCGAAACAGGTTTGGTCGCTGAGTTTAAGGGCTACGATTTGATCACCGTAGGATCGTGTTGAGTCCTACTGCCAAGGGGGCGTTCTCAAGCCGATGGGTGCTGACAGGACTGGAGGTCCGTGGCGTCGAGGCTTTTAATCACACGTCAATCCCGCTCCACATCTTCGGTCCGCCACAATTCTTCTCCTAATTCGTTCGACCCGAAAGGTCTAGTGAGGATCTTGATGAATCGACGGCTCGCCGTCACCAGTCTGGCTGTTCTAATGATGGTTGGCCTGGCGGCCTGTTCCAACGGCACACCACCGGAAGCCACCACGGCGACCGCCTCCGCTCCTTCGAGCGGTGGGGGCATGACCGGAACGGTGTGGGTGGCGAACGAGGAGGGCGACAGTCTCACTGTCTTGGACGCGGCCACGAACGAAGTCGTCACGACGTTGACCGGGGTGGAGTCCCCGCACAACGTGCAAGCCGGGGCCGACGGCTCCGTCGGATACGCGGTGAGCGGCCACGACAACACGACCATCGCCGTCGACGCGGAAAGCTATCAGGTGGCCGCGGTTGCTCCCAGCGGACCGGCCCCCGCGCACGTGATCGACGCCGCCGACGGCACCAAGGTCTACACCACCAATGCCGGCGACGGCACCGTCTCGGTCTACCGCGCACCGGGTTTTGACCCGGTCGCCACCATCGACCTTGGGGGGATGCCCCATGGTCTGCGCCCAGCAGCCGATGGGTCGGTGATCGCGGTGGCCAACACCGAGGCCGGTTCGGTGGATCTGATCGATCCGGGCACCGACACCAAGACCGCCTCAGTGCCGGTCGAGGGCGGCCCCGTGCAGGTGGCGGTCGACGCCGACGGTACCTACGCCTATGCCAGCATCGCCGAGCCGGCCTCGGTCGTGAAGATCGACCTCGCCGCACGGGAGGTGGTGGGCACCGTTGAGGTCTCAGCTTCTCCGGTCCAGGTGTATCTGTCCCCGGACGGCCGCACCCTGCTCTCGGCCGACCAGGGCACCGAGGCCGAGCCCGGGAACACCTTGTCCGTGATCGACCCGATCGAGATGACCGTCCGCGGCAGTGTCCGCACCGGCTCCGGTCCGCACGGGGTGGTCATCGACACCACCGGGACGAGGGCCTGGGTCACGAACACTTACGACGACACCGTCTCCGTCGTGGACCTTGAGAGCCTTTCGGTCCTTGCCACTGTGCCGGTGGGGGACCTGCCGAACGGCATCAGCTTCTCCTCCCGCCCACCCGGTGATGTGGAGGAGCCCTCGATCAGACTCGAGATCCCTGAGCCGTCTCGGGCAGCCACCGGCGAGGCGGAGCAGACGGAAGGGCATGCGCACTGATCCGGTTGCGAGTATCTACGTAATTGGATTTGCGCCATCGGTGGTGCACACCATCCGCGTGCACCCGAGACAACAACATCAGCTGCCTGCGCTTCCCGCACATCGTTCGGCACATCCCCTCCGGACCATGTGATACGTACTCCCGCGGCTCGTGGAGGGAGCCTTAGGTCCGGGGCTCAGAGCCCGGAGTATGAGTGCAGGCCCTCGAAGACCGTGTTGACCACGGTGAAGTTGAAGATCACGCAGAGGTAACCGGCGATCGACAGCCACGCCGAGCGGGTGCCCGTCCACCCGCGGGTGGCGCGGGCGTGTATGTAAGCGGCGTAGACCACCCAGATCACGAACGTCCAGACCTCCTTGGGATCCCACCCCCAGTAGCGGCCCCAGGACTGCTCGGCCCAGATCGCGCCGGCGGCAAGAGTAAAGGTCCAGAACGCGAAGCCGACCGCGTTGAGCCGGAAGGACAGGTCCTCCAGCGCCTGGGAGGAGGGGACCATGGCCAGGAAGCCCATGCCAGGGGCTTCCCCGGCCAGGATCGCTCGTTCGCGCCGGGCCTGCAGCAGCTGCAGCACGGCCATGGCGAACGTGATGGTGAAGATCCCGGAGGCCGCTACCGCGATGGACACGTGGATCACCAGCCACCAGGACTGCAGCGCGGGAACGAGCGGACCCACCGGGGTGGGGAAGCCGATGGTGGCCGCGCACAGCATGATCACCACAAGCCCGGACACCAGGGTCCCCACGAAGCGCAGATCCCGGCGCAGGAGTGCGGCCAGGTACACCCCGGCCACGACCAGGGCCCCGGTGGTGGCAAATTCGTACATGTTGCCCCACGGCACCCGGCCGGCGGCGATCGCCCGGCTGGCGACCGCAGCGGTGTGGAGGAGGAAGGCCAGGACCATGATGGTCACCGCCGCCCGCGCCGCGGGGCGGCGTTCTCCGGTGTAGCGCATGGAGGAGTCGGCGACGTGTTCGGCCAGTACGGCTCGGGTAGGAGGCTTGTGTCCGCGGCCACGTTCATTGGCGCCCAGTCCGGGCCGAGAGTCGTCGGCCTTCTTGGTGGTTCCGGCGGTGCTGTTCACCTGAGCAGGAGCGGTCGCCGCGCCCACCAGTTGCTCGTCCCGTCTGCTGTGATGCGCGGTTCGGTGCAGGGTCCTGGAATGGGAGGCCATGTCCCAGGCGAAGGCCACGAAGGCCACCAGATAGGTCATGGCGGCCAAGAGCATGAACAGTGCGCTCCAGGTGCCCAGGGTCTCGTCGATGGTCATGGATACTGTCCTCTCAGTCGTGGGTAGGCCCGCTCCAGGCCCGATTCGTGCTCCGATGCGCGGCAGGGTCCCCCGGCGGATCCGCGGTTCCCCAATGCTCGGAGAACAGCTCGCTCAGCCGCTCGGCCTCGGTCGCGAGCCGGGGGTCCTCGCCGCGGGCCAGCAATCCGTACTCCAGCACCGTGCAGGCCCCGCCGTTCCTGTCGACGCCCTGCCCCGCGCGCACCCAGACGCGGCGGCGGGAGATGAACATAGACATCAGCAGGCCCGTGAACGCCAGGACGAAGGAGATGAAGGCCCCGATTCGGCCAGGGTCGTAGACGATGTCCAGGCCCACGTAACGCTTGACGTCCAGGAACTCGATCGCGCCCTTGCCTCCGGGCAGCTCGTGCACGGGGTTCGCGGCATCCAGGGCGATCGGTCCGCTCTGGGTGAGCATGCCGTTGAGCTCGGTGAGTTCCTCGACGTCGAGGACGTACACGTTCTGCGGGACCCCGCTGTCCAGCCCCAGGTCCCCGGAGTAGGAGGACAAGATCAGTTGTGGGTTGGCCAGACCCGGGTCCACTGATCGCGGCATCCCGTCCGGACCGGTGACCGCGGTGGGCAGCAGCAACCCGGTGAAGCCGAGCTGGTCAGGACGCGCATCCGGGACCTTCAGCACCAGCGAGGACGTGTAGACCCCATCGGAGGGAATGGTCACCACGGGGCCCTCGAAGGCCACGTCCCCGTCGCCGTCGGTCACCCGGATCACCGGGGCGTAGCCGTTACCAATGAGGAAAGACTTCACACCGTTGACGTTCACCGGTGCATTGACCTTCAGGGTCTCCGGCTGCGGCTCCGCACCCGGTTCCTGGACGGTGATCTCCGCGGTGAAGTCCAGGGGCGCCCCGTAGCTGCGCGGGTTCGTGGTGTCCCGGTTGAACACGGCCTCGAAGCGGTCGAGCCGGATCGAGAACGGGTCGAGCCAGTCGGGGTTGTAGTTGGTGCCGGGAGTGAAGGAGTCGTAGTTGATCAGGGTGTTGGCAAACGACTCGCCCTCCACGAGGATCTTCTGGCCCTTGTAGCCGAAGAGGGAGCCGACGGCCACGGAGACCAGCACGCCCAGCAGGGCCAGGTGGAAGACGATGTTGCCGACCTCCTTCCACATCCCGCGCTCGGCGGCCACCGACGGGGCGGCCGAGCCCGTGTCCCGCACCGCCACCCGGTAGCCGCGCCTGCGCAGCAGCCGGGCGGCGTCGGCGACGACGTCGCCGGGGGCCGGCGCCCCGGCGCCGTCGCGCCCGCCCAGGGCCAGCGAACGGTGCTCGGGCAGCCGCTCGAGCCGCCGCGGGGTGCGCGGGGGCTCGGCCCGCCACGCGCGCCAGTGCTTGGCCGCGCGCGGCAGCACGCAGCCCACGAGGGAGACGAACAGCAGGATGTAGATCGCGGAGAACCACGCCGAGGAGAAGACGTCGAACAGCTGCACCCGGTCCAGCCACTCCCCCAGGGCGGGGTTGTTGTCGATGTAGTCCTGGACCGCCGCCGGGTCCTGGATTCGCTGCGGGAAGATGGATCCCGGCACCGCGGCGACCGCCAGCAGCAGCAGCAGGAACAGGGCCGTGTTCATCTTCGTCAGCTGCGTCCAGGCCCACCGGGCCATGCCCAGGGGCCCCAGGGCGGGAAGCTCGACGTCACTTTTCCCAAGACCAGCAGCTGAGGAGCTCCCGGCGCCCCTGGCGGTGCTGCTCTCCCTGCTGCTGGCGGTGGTGCTCATACCGGCCTTTCTGACCCCGGGACTGGGGCGGGATGGGTTGCCTGCCGTCATGCCGCTTCGGCCACCGTGTCCTCCAGCAGGGTCTCCAGCACGGAGCGGTCCGCGATGCCGAGGATGCGGGCGGCCACCCGCCCCTGGGCGTCGAGCACGAGGGTGGTGGGCACCGCCTGCGGGGGCACGTAGGCGCTCAGGGCCATCAGCACGCCCCCGTCCTTGTCCTCGAAGGATGGATAGGGGATCTCGAAGGTGCGCTCGAACGCCTCGGCGGTGGCCCGCTCGTCGCGCAGGTTCACGCCGTAGAACGCCGCCTGCCCGTCGAAGCGCTCGGCCAGCTCTCGGAGGTCCGGGGCCTCGACCCGGCACGGGGCGCACCCTGCGTACCAGAAGTTCAGCAGCGCGGGGCTCCCGCGCAGGGCCTCGGCGGAGAGGGTCGTTCCGTCGAACAGCGTGCCGGTGAACTGCACCGGCTCCCCGCGCTGGTCGGCCGGGTACTCGGAGACCGTGCCGTCACCGGCGATGTAGCCCTTCTGGTCCCCCGAGTTCGCCTGCTGGGCCAGCGAGTCCTCCTCCGTGCACCCGGCGAGGGCGAGTCCAAGGACGCCGAGGCCCGCGAGGGAGAGCACGCGTCGGCGGGACGGACGGGAGGCGGGCGAGGGGTGGGAGATCATGGGCATTTCACCTGAGGATTGGAATAGGTGTGGGGACGGGAGGGGTAGCGCAGACCCCCGCCCGGATGGGTAGGGAAGCTGATGGGCCTGGGGCGGCTACCCCACGGGCTTGCCATGGGAAGGTTCGGGGCCGGTATCCGGCATCGAGGTCCTGGATCCCAGGCAGGCCCAGGATCGGGGGCCACCGTGCAGCCGAAGCCGATTGCGCGGCCGCAAGCGTTCTCGACGCCGCGCTGTTTCCCAGCCGACGTGCTGCACCACCACCCACCGAAGTACTACGATGGATAGTAACTGTTCTGGGGGAGGATTTCATATCGTCTCTCCCCTTCTGCAAGAGGGCCGGTTTGCCGGTTCTACGGTCAAGGCGCTGTTGCTGGTGCGCGGCGTTCCGATGATGCCGGAGGGGAAGAATGATCTCTTCCGATGGGCGTTACTACTGATCACACGGGACCTCCACCTTTCTGGTCATGGCCATGGACGCGAGACTGTTGCACCATCTCTGCCGCACGCGGCGGCACCAGGAGTGACCGGAGCCCGCAGCAGGTCTAGCCCGTGACGCAGCCTTGGTGAACGCCAGACCGATGTGCCTCGGGTGACCTTCGGGCACCGCTGGCGCACGGCCGCCCGGACCACCTCCGGCTACGTCCACGACCGAAATGCCGATATGAACCCCACAGTGGCCGCGGAAGGCAGGTCGCTGATGTTGCGGGAAGCCCGGAAAGTGGGATTGCAGGGCTGGGTAGGTAGGGTGCTGGTGCCCCAGAATCCGCTTCGCGGCGGGGCCCTACTATGGGGCATAGGAAACGTGTGGAAGCGGCGGCGTTGGACGCGGGAAGGAGACCTCCATGCACCATCTGGGACACCTGGAGTCGGCGATCATGGACCTCATGTGGTCGCGGTCCGCTCCGGCTTCCGTCCGAGAGATCCTGGTCGGCCTGCAACCGGAGCGGGAACTGGCCTACATGACCGTGAAGACCGTCATGGACACCCTCCACCGCAAGGGCTTGTTGATGAGGGAACCCGACGGGCGCGCCTTCCGCTACCGGCCCACCCGCACGCGTGAGCAATATACTGCCGCGCACATGGGGGAGGTCCTGGCCAGTGGCAACGACCGGCGAGCCACGCTGCTGCACTTCCTGGAGCAGATCCCGGCCGAAGACCTCACCCAGCTGCGCGAGGCATTGAACCAGGCGGCCGGGCCGCCGGCCGGGACAACCCAGTGACAACTCCGGTGCTGCTGATCACCTTCGCATTGCTCGCAACCCTGGCGGGTCCGTTGCTGAAGGGCAGGGGCTGGGTCGACCGGTCGCCCCGATTGGGGATCCTGGTCTGGCAAGCCCTAACCGCCTCGATCGTGGTGAGTGTCATCCTGGCTAGTGTGTCCCTGGCGCTACCGGTGATGCCGGTCCTCGGGGGATTGGCGGATTTCCTGCAAGCCTGCGCGATGGTCCTGCGGGCCCAGTACTCCACACCCGGAGGCGCAGTGGTCAGCATGGCAGGGGCCGTGATGGCGTTCGTGCTCGGGGCCCGGGTGCTCTACTGTTTGGCCATCGAGGTGATGTCTGCCAGGCGGGACCGAAAAGAGCACATCGGCTCTCTGTCGTTGGTCTCCCGCCGTGATCCGACCACCGATGTGCTGGTGGTCGACCACGCGGTGCCGACCGCTTACTGTCTGCCCGGGCGTCGCCGTGACATTGTCTTCACTACCGCAGCCCTACGCGTCCTGGACGAACAACAACGTCAGGCGGTGCTGCGCCATGAACTGGCGCACCTGCACGGGCACCACCATCTGGTCCTTATCGGTGCCAATGCGTGGGTACGGGCCTTCCCTCGAATCCCCATTTTCGCCATGGCGCGCGTGGAGCTGGGCCGGCTGGTGGAACTGGCCGCCGACGACCGAGCGGCCGCCGGCAATGACAGTAGGCTCACCGTGGCCAGTGCTCTGGTGCGACTGGCCGAGGCCGGGCATGCTCCCGCCTCTGCACTGGCTGCCAGCGGTACTGCGACACTGGTACGTGTGCGCCGGCTGGCTGCACCTGCCGCCCCGTTGCATCGGGCACGGGTGGCGCTGACGATGGTCGCGGCCACCGCAATGCTGGCCCTGCCGGTGGCTGTTACCGCAACCCCGGCTCTTGCCACGGTCCAAGCACAGACCTGCCCGGTGGAGTTCCCCCAGAGCGTCTGAAGCGCACGGCCGGATGCACCACCCGGTACAGGGGGTAGCGAACGAGTCGGTGAGGGGAACGCCAGTGTCGGGGTGGCGATGGCGTTGGCCTCGGTGTCCGTTGTCAATCACAGTTTGCGTCCGCGCAGCATCCGTTCCCATCGCCCCGGTCCTCGAGTCCTAGCCGCGCCGTCGAGAAGCAGTGATCACCGCAGCCGCATGACTGGCGATGGCCTCCAGGAAGAAGTCGCCAAGCGGAGTGAGGGGATCAAAACGTTGCAGGTGCAACAGACGTAAGGCCAGCAGCGTGCGACCTCGTGTCGGGCTGGTGAGCGCCACGACGCGTGGTGGTCGGTAGCTCCTAGCGCTGTCCCGGTGTGCTCTGTGGTGACCGCCCGTGCCATGGGTTCAGGTCCATGCAGCCCGTGGGGTTGGCAAAGGCGACGTTTTGGACTTGGTCTCTCAAACCGTCTACTATGCCACATAGTATTAGATGTCTTGATGGCGGCCAGTAGGAGCCTTTTTCGTGTTTGCGGCCAGGGTTTCGACGCGGGCCGTCGCCGTAGTCATCGACGGAGCCGTCGTCGGTGGCCCAGTCGTTGCCATCCCCCCAGGAGCCGGGATCCAGCAACGCGGGCAAGGCGCGCATGTCCGAGCAGATGATGGCCCACCGTCCCAACATGGTCCCGCCACGTGAACAGATGACGGGCAACATAGGCGGGCAGAGAGTAGAGAGCACTCGCTTCGTAGGCGTCTAGACAGACCGACCAGTCCGTTCCCCTGTCTCTTTAGGAAAGTAACCTCATGATTCTCAACGCCAACATCGTCGGGAGCCGAAAAACCCGCACAGCCGTGATGGCTGCAGTGACCGCTCTGCTCGTCACCGCCTGCACCCAGCAGGGCAGCGAGTCGGCGGAGGTGGCGTCCTCGGCTGGGGAGGAGAACCCGTTCGGACACGTTCACGGTCTGGCGTTGGACCCGGGTACCGATCAGCTGTTGTTGGCAACTCACAATGGGTTGTTCGACATCAGCGGAGAGTCACCGGAGAAGATCGGGCCCACCAACGACCTGATGGGTTTTGCCACCGCCGATGCCGGGCGCTATTACGCTTCCGGGCACCCCGGATCGGGCTCGGATCTGCCTAACCCGCTGGGTCTGGTGGAGTCCACCGACGGCGGGCAAACCTGGCAGGAGCTCTCCCGTCAGGGCGAGTCCGACTTCCATGCGTTGACGGTCTCGCAGGAGGGCGTCATCGGCTTTGACGGCACTCTACGGATGACCACCGACGGGCAGGAGTGGATCGAGGCCAGCGACCAGATTCAGCCGGTCAACCTCGCCGCCTCCACGGACGGGCCGGTCGTGCTGGCCACTACCGAAGACGGCGTGCAACGCTCGGATGACGGCGGGGCCACCTGGGAGCTACCCGAAGGTGCCCCGGTGCTGCTGATCACCGCCTTCGCCGACGCTGACACGGCCGTGGGGGTGGCCCCGGACGGGACCGCGCACGTCAGCCGCGACGCCGGGAAGAGCTGGGAGACGACCGGAGGGATCACCGGCCAACCCTCCGCTGTGGCCGCCAGCACGGACGGCGAGGACGGGCTGCAGATTTGGGTGGCCACTGAGCAGGGCATCGAGTTCTCCGACGATGCCGGGGCCACGTTCTCCACCACCATCCCGGCAGGACAGTAAGCAGCTCCGATGGTGAAGGATCTGCGTGTCAGCGGCCGTGCCGCCCGTGAGGGGCGCGGCCGGTGATCCTGCTGAACGTCGGAGAGTTCTTCGCCCAGAACGTCCAGTCCGGGGCGTTGCTCGTGGCGATCCCCTTGGCGCTGACCGCGGGGATCGTCTCCTTCATCTCCCCGTGCATTCTGCCGCTGGTGCCTGGCTACCTGGGGTACGTCTCGGGATTGACTGATCCCGCTGCTCCCGGTAATCGGCGCAGAGTCCTGACCGGTGTGGGTCTGTTCATCCTGGGTTTCGCGCTCGTCTTCACCTTCTACGGGGCTGCGTTCGGGGCCATCGGCGGGTGGTTGCTGCGGTGGCAGGACGTGATGATCCGCGTCCTGGGCGTGTTCGTCATCGGGATGGGCCTGGCCCTGATCGGGCGACTGCCCTTCCTGCAGGCCACGACGAAGCCTTCTTGGCAGCCGCGCCGAGGCCTGGCCGGCTCTCCGTTGCTGGGCGTAGTTTTCGGTCTGGGCTGGACCCCGTGCATGGGACCGACCCTGAGCGCCGTATTGGCCCTGAGCACCACCACTGGCACCGCCTGGCGTGGGGCGCTGCTGGCCTTCGTCTACTGCCTCGGACTCGGCATTCCCTTCGTCATGGTTGCCCTGGGCATCAACTGGGTCTCCAAGACCCTGGCGTTCATCCGCCGGCACATGCGCGCCTTTAACCTCGCCGGTGGTTCCGTGCTGATCCTCGTGGGAGTGCTCATGGTCTCCGGGATCTGGGTGCGCTGGATCTACCAGCTCCAGAACCTCTCCGGCACCTACCTCACCCCCGTCTGATCCCTGGCTCTGGCTGTACGAACCGCAGGGATCGGCAAGGACGTGGCCGGGCCTCTCAAGCAGTGCACCGATGCGCCCCAGACGTTCTCGGTCCTCTGCCCGCCCCGATCCTCCGACAACCGCTCTCCGACCAGCCAGCATCCACGAACACGCCACATCGTCACCGAGGAGCACACATGCCGAAGATCTACAACGACGTCACCGAGATCGTGGGCCGCACCCCGCTCGTCCGCCTCAACCGGCTCGACGAGGGCCTGCCCGGCAACGTCGCCGTGAAGCTGGAGTTCTACAACCCGGCCAACTCCGTCAAGGACCGCATCGGCGTCTCCATCGTGGACGCCGCGGAGAAGTCCGGCCTGCTCAAGCCGGGCGGCACGATCGTCGAGGGCACCTCCGGCAACACCGGCATCGCCCTGGCCATGGTCGGCGCGGCCCGCGGCTACAAGGTGATCCTCACGATGCCCGAGACCATGTCCAACGAGCGGCGGGTCATGCTGCGCGCCTACGGCGCCGAGATCGTCCTGACCCCCGGTGCCGAGGGGATGCGCGGAGCGGTCGAGAAGGCGCAGGAGATCGTCGG
>NZ_BAABLN010000027.1:0-3445 GCF_039544365.1 Kocuria gwangalliensis
GACGAGAAAGCGTGGACCGGCATCAGGTACCCGCAGGCGATCTTCGACGAGGACACCGGCACGTGGATCTCCAAGGCGGAGGTGGCCGAGGTCCCCTTCACCGCGTTCACCTCAAGGAAGAAAACCGAACGGGTCCCCGGTCGACTGGTGGTGCGCCGAATCCCCGAGCTGAACCCCCAGGACACGGACCAGCCGACACTGTTCGACACCCACCGGTTCCACGCCTTCTTCACCACCACCGACCCGGAGGTGCTGGACACGGTGACCGCGGACCAGACCCACCGGGGCCACGCGGTCATCGAGCAGGTCAACGCCGATTTGAAGGACAGCGCCCTGGCCCACCTGCCCTCCGGCCGTTTCGGGGCCAACGGCGCCTGGCTGGTCTGCGCGGTGATGGCCTACAACCTCACCCGCACCGCCGGGATCCTCGCTGCCGGAGAGTTCGCCCGGGCCCGGACCGGGACCATCCGGGCCAGGCTCGTGAATCTGCCAGCCCGGATCGCCTCCAGCGCCCGCAGGATCCGCATCCGCCTGCCCCAGGCATGGCCCTGGCAACAGGGATTCGAGCGGCTCTTCACCGCCGTCCACCCGCCACCGCAACCGGCATAACCACCCGACCACCCGCCGGGCATCGGCACAACCGAAAGAACATCAGTGGAACACCACCGGTAGCGAGGCCGGCCACCACGTCACGCCAAAAAACGGCTCAGTGCCGATCCGGGATATCGGCCGCCGGCCCTAACCTGAGTCGGTGGATCGAGGCTTAGAGGATGCAGCTGTTGGATCTGCCCGCGACGCGCTGGCGGACCTTGGTTCCTTGGCGGACCTTATCGGTGCAGGTACGGGCGCTGGCCTCGGCGTGGCGGTGGTCCGCAAGCTCATTGGCGAACTGCGCAGACGGCACGATCTAAGGCTTGGAATTAATGCTTTTTCCGGCTTCGAAACCTTCCTCATGCGATGCGGCGACGAACCCAGCCCCACAGAACCCCGGCCCGACCTAGCGTGCGAAATTGCCGGCGTACTGGCATGGGAACTTTCCACAATGAATTCATGCCCGCTCTTGGTGGTATTTGTTGACACCACTGAGCGATTTTCTCTGGACCCTCGAAGGGTGTCTGAAGGTCATTTAAACAAACTGATCCATCAAATGCCCAATGTCCTCTTTGTCCTGACCGGGCGCGACATGCTGAACTGGCATGATAGCACTCGTGTCGATTTGCCTCATCGCGGGACTCACATTTGGCCCGACCTCGTGCCAGGCACCCGAGACGATCCACGACAACATTTGGTCGGAAATCTCTCCCCTGCCGACACCAGATCCGTTATCTTGCGTGGTCGAAGTCAACTCGATCTCCCCATGAGCGATGAAGTCGTCGAAGAACTCGTCAAAGCGTCAGCTGGCCTGCCGCAATACCTTGAACTGGCTCGCCAGGTGGCCATTTCAATCAGAGACGCCGACAACGGACAGCAGGTCGAAATCGCTGACGTCACTGGCTCACTCGGTTCACTAGTGATGCGTGTTCTGGATGACATTCCAGCCGACGAGCAACGGGCAATCCGGGGTGCCTGTCTTTTTCGCATTTTTGATACAAGTCTCATGGCAGCGGCGGCGAACGTCGATCACGGTTGCGCCGAAAGAGCTGCATTACGCCCGATGGTCGATTACCACGAAGGGGGAGATCTTCCTTACCGCATGCACGATGCTGTCCGAGAATCCATTCGTGAGGCTGACCATCAGATCCCAGGCGGGTGGTCAGCAACGGACTGGAAATTGGCAGCCAGCCGAGCCGCCACAGCCACACATCGATTGCACGATGCCGCCAAAAAGCGGGAAGATAACCGGGCCGTTCTCGATGCAGTCGGCATTACGATCAATTTAGTGTGTGATCAGGAGACCACACTAGAAAGGTCTGACAGCGACTCGTACACGGATTGGTTGGCCAAAGCAATTGTATTCAGTCCATCGATCCAAGGGCTTCAGTCGCGAGTCCCCGGTACTAGTAGGACCGAGTACGGCCAGCACGTGCTCAATTTCATAGCAGCCAAGTCGATCACCACACCGATGGAGGACCGCCTGCGTCTTCTGCGCGACACCTTCGAGTCGGAGCACCCACTCCGCTTACCAGCTGGCCGTCACCTCGGATACACCTTGAAACTGCAACAGCGATGGGATGAGGCTTTGACAGTGTTCGATGAACTAGTCGAGCTTGCCCCCACTCCTCTGCACTTGGGTCAACGGCCACAAGTCCTTAGTTCTGCGCGACGTTTCTTCGAGGCCCGTGAAGCAGCCAACGGCATACCTGCCGCCGCCTTGATTACCCGCAAAACTGAATATTTCCACGGCCTCCCTGACCGATACTTCACCGAAATTGGACCGAAACTCGCCAAACTCCGGACCGCTGGACGCCAACGGGAGTATCTCGAAGAGCGGGGAACCTATCTTGTGAGGAGAGCCCTCCTACAAGACGATCTCGACACGCGGGATATCGATGAATTCCTCAAAGAGGCCGAGCTTGTGGGTCATGTCGTGGCCATTCGCAGTGCATTGCTCGCCACGATCCTGCACCACAAATCTGACTCAACAGACATTTCCGCAACACTTTATCGATTAAGAATACTCGATTTGGCCTCTTCTAGCACCAATATGCTCTCAACCCGTTATGCATTGGCAGAATTTTGTGATGCCATGCTTTCCCGATCACATGATCGGTTAAAAATTCTCCACGATGAGGTAGCCCACGTTCAGAATCGGACCTCCGCATGGATTCCAGTCGAGTGTTTTTTCGAGGTCGCTGGATTACCGCTTCCCCCTATAGCTACTCAATGGCTCGAACCGCATGAAATTGTCATTCAACGTTGGGCGAAACATCTCCAAAATTATCTTGCGAGCCACAGGTTTGAGTAGATAAACGCGCCTGGCACTGGTGCCCTGGCGGAAGGCATTTATCCCGCAGAAAGCCGGACAAAATGAGATGGTGTCCGGCTTTCTGCATGCCCAGGACACCGCTCCTCGACCCCTGGGGTCTTCTACGGCCGGAGCTGTGCGTCAGCGCCGATGGGGTTTCTGGGACTTTTGGCCCGCTTGGCCAGTTCCACTTTTCTTCCCCCGTTTGTCTTGTTGCTTTCGTAGCTCCGCCACCCGCTGGGCGGCATCGACCGCGGCAGCTTCGAGCTCTTCAGGGGTGAGCGGATCGGGCGCGGTGGCAGTCTCCAAACGCTGGCTCGCAGCCCGGAAGTTGGCTTCGGCATAGATGCTCCGGCACATCATTAGGATGCTCTCAGTGCCCCAGCGCCCGTTGGCCAGCCGGTACACCTCGCGTTCGACGACTTGGCGCCGGTTTATGGGCGCCCGCGGGACGCTTTCTAAGCCTCGATCCACCGACGCGGGTTCAGGCCGGAGTGTGATTCCAGAAGCACCGGGTGAATTGATTTTGGGCGTGAGGAA
>NZ_BAABLN010000028.1:0-39178 GCF_039544365.1 Kocuria gwangalliensis
GTTCTTCCTGGCCATCCTTGGATTCTCGCTTCTCCCAGCATCGTGCTGGATTCCGCGTGTCCAAGATCAGGGGTCAAGCGCCTTATCCTTGAACGGATCAGCCAGCCAGTTAATTTTTCGCATATCGATTTGTGCCGAGGGATGATTGTCTATGTGGAGTGCACCCTCTAAAAGATCATTTGCGACTTGCAGATCGTTTCCACGATCTCGGAAAAGACCTCCTAGCATGTGTTGGCGTGCTATATCCGACCGATTTGATGAGTTCATGCCGTTATGCTCCATCTAC
Organism: Kocuria gwangalliensis; assembly: GCF_039544365.1. Lineage (NCBI taxonomy): Bacteria > Bacillati > Actinomycetota > Actinomycetes > Micrococcales > Micrococcaceae > Kocuria > Kocuria gwangalliensis. The sequence continues at coordinate 287 of NZ_BAABLN010000028.1, forward strand.
GGAGTTCAATTCCGAATAAGACGAGACTTCTATTGTCTCAGATTTCAAAGGGTTTCCAAAACCATCTTGAACTAGAATTCTTACAATAATTTTCTTGTGATCTTTTATTGGCACCGTGTATTCATACAATCCGCTATTATATAGTTGCCGGTCGATGCGGCTTCCTTCGACGTAGGAAGCGAACCCCACGGATACTCCCCCATAATGAAGGGGGAGATCCTTCAGGGTAACAGTTATTTTGCGGCCTGACTCTTCAATGCGGATACGATCCGATATCCGCTTTCCCCAATGGTGAATAGCTCTGGGCCGGGTCAAAGGGGACCTTTGATTTACAGGGAAAACGCCAGTAGCCTCCATGATCTCAACTGAATCAAGAAGGGACCATTGCGGAGCTGATACCGATTTCAGAATCGTAAGAATGGCATCCTTGTGTGGCGCGGGATGTCCATTTCCGATTTCGGGGAACCAAATTACATGGTTTTCATCCTGCGCATACAACCCGTCTCCTAGACGTTTATAATTAAACGAATTGAGGTATGGGACGCAGTGTGAAATCACGTGCCAATCATTGTGATTCTGAAGGTATAAAATGCGTCGCGGCCTTTGATGCGGTAAAAATGCTTCTTGAATCGAGTAAATATAGTTATGACGGCGGAACTTGTTTCGAGCATATTTCTTCCAGTCATATTCATTCATCCGGCCAGCGATTTCCGGAAAACTATTTTTTACGTAATTTTTGACGTAACCGGCTGAATACTCGAGTACGTCAGTTTGCGCATTCCACACGAAGACCGAAGCGGCGCTACCAAGCATGTGGCCAAAGACCAGTGCAGCGAAGCCCCCTGCAGAGCCGCCCACCAGCCAAAGATTCTTCTGTACGCGTGAGAGCGGGCGGATGAGGCGAAAGATTTCCCGCTGGAGGTTGACCTGTGAGTTGCCCGCATACCAAGCGATTGAAGTATCTTTCGAGAGCCCGATCGATGGATCCGAGATAGCGACGAACGGCCATCCGGTATCATGAGCAATTCCGCGACCCGAAAGAAACGGTGGCACACGTTCGTCACGTTTAGTGACCGCACCATTGAATATGACGAGCGTAGGTTTGCTCGCTGGCCGATACGGGTCTCCGGACGTGAGGATGTCAAGATGAGTATCCCGCCCCGTGTCAATTACATGCAGCCCGTCTGGTTTTGCCGCTGCCGAAATGAACTGTGCGATGCTTTCCCACTCGTGTATTTTAACGCGATGGGCCTCATGATTACAGGCCTGAGGCTGGGGTGGAAGTGGATCACGATTCATTTTATTTTTCTCACATTCAATAATTCAATTGAACCAGTATAATTGCATTATGAACGTTAAACTACGTGCGTTTCCTCCCTGAGATAAATCCCGTCCATATTCTTGACAAACGCCTTAACGCTAACATTCTCTGGCGGTCCTTTAAAGGTCCCAGAGCCCTGCGTCCCGTATGCCCTCAAATCGATTCGTTTACCGTCTTGCAGCAGGTAAAAGCATATCTGGGAATCCTTTAGGTCCAGTGAATCGAAATTTGTAGAATATCGAATTGTACCATCGTTGCCCCGTGAAGCCATGACCTCGAGCTTTTTCCCAAAAGTGCCGAATTCTAGATTTTCGTCGAATTCTAGAGCTATTTCAGGCGGGGTTGATAGAAATGACTCAACGGAATTAACCTTGAAAGAGCCGTATGTCTCTGTCACATGATAATCTTTTCTATAATTTGAGAGATTATCTCCCCAGCGAAGGTAGACAAAGCCAGGTGCGTTATTCTTGACGTAGCGTAAGGTCGTGCCCCGTTCTAAAAGCCGTTGCGCCATGGTTTCGTCAAGAATTTCTGGCACGCCCCAAGGGGAAAGTGTAGCAACCGTAGCGGTTGTCGCATTTTCGACTGAATAGAACTTGTCGCCTGTTAGCGTTCGGCGCATTGATACTATGTCGACATCCACGCCCTCGTCGGTTACATAACCGATCATGCAGTTAATCGGGCCCAGGGCCAGGACGTCTGCGTCTGGGTATTGACGGTGGCCTGCACTGGCGACCCTGTGCAGTTCGCGTATGTGAGTCTTTAACCATAGATCGTCATCGTCGATTGCAACTCGGATGACGGAATGGTAGGACGGGAAATCTACGTGGAAGTGTGCGTTTTGAAATAGTCGGTCACGCTGAGGGGCGTGTTTATTTGGACTCTTAATTCGATCCACACCCTGCGCAGGAGGGTATCCACCTTTCGGATGGTGGTATTCCCAGATCCGTACCCTCATGTTGTTAGGCAGTTCTGTGCCGTCAACAATGGACCATGCATGGTCAATCCAGCGTCTTTTGTCGCTTGACATATAGATAGTAAATATGAGCTCGACGTGTTCGGGTAAATCCTGGGCCAGGACGCTTCGTAGAGTTGTGCGAAAACGCGTAAAATAGGTTTCCAGAATACCAGGGTCGAGTTCGTTATCGCAGAACATAGTCTCAACAATGAAAAGATCCGTTGCATTCATTTCAGCCGCCTATCCCAAGATTTTTATTCATGTTATATGTGGGAACGTCAACAATACGGTCTGTGATTTCACCTTTGGGGNCTTCTGCATGAGTTCGTTCCCCTGATAAAGATAAAAGGCGTAATGACCCGAGTGGTTTCCAGCAATCACGGTAATGACGTCGGTTCCGGGTTGCTTGATAGATACCTGTACTTCATCGTCGGATGATGTGACTATGGAGGGCTCTACAACACGAGGCGCCAAGAGTCCGTCTGAACATAAAATTGGGACAGGACGGTCCCACGTGGTTACGTCGGAAAGTGAGTCTTGAAGGACGTCAATTGCCTCTCGATCCCATTCTCCCACGAGGGTTGAGAACGCAGGGTTCGTGCCTGTCTCACGGAATCCCAAGAGATCCACAGGGGATTTCTTGCGCCAACCAGATGATGTCCATCCAGCTAGTGGTTGAGTTTGGCCCCTTCCCCGAGTCATCCGTGCTCTGCCGTTAATGCGAGTCACATGCTTTTGCTGCCCATTGGCTTCAAGGCGGAAGCCGACACTGAGTGGCAGGCTCGTTACAGCTCGGCCACAATGCCACTGTTGGACTGCAGTCACGGTCTCGTCTGCAGAGACCCTGTCCAGCACCAGAAGAAGTTTCCTGGATTTTAGGTAGATGACCCGTCGGTGAATTGAGGTTCCCTCATAGCCAGGGTCCCGGAATGACAGGTCTACGTACTGATCAGTGTCCTCGTGCGCTGATAATTCCACATTTGTGTCCTTGCGGTACGTTCGCCCGGGGATGATGATCGAGTTGTGCCCGGCCCGATCGGTCACGTAGGAGCGCATGGCACTCTTGCCGTAGTAGTACTTGCCGGTGTCATCGAGCCAATGCACGCCGTCGGACGCGTAGGTTACCGATCCTCCATCACGGTGGCCGTGGACCTTGTCCTGGCGTCCCCACGAGGCGGTAACGAAGGTCTCGTCCTTGTAGGGCCGATTTTCTCCCCAGCCACTCCTGATGAAGGCGTATCCCGCATCGTAGATGGCTGTGGTGCCGTCGGGTTTACGGCCTTTTTTTCCCTCGGTCACGGTAAATCGCGTATGCGGGTGATCCAGTTTCCTCGCATTTCCACCGTCAGTGTCACCGATGCGCGCAAACCTTCCTGAGGGTGCGGTCGCATGGGCCAAGAGTGTGGGGGCCAAGTCCAAGCGATGGGCCTGCTCCGGGCGAGGGATACCTTCGAGATCCAGGCGTGTGAGGGCATCGTTCCACCAGACGTAGTTCTGCAGGTGGTAGCTGATGGATCCTTCCTCATTGGCGCCCTGCTCGTCGTAGGCCGCATCCAACTGGTCCGTAAGTCGTTGCAGAGCGACATCCGTGACCTCCCGGTCCTCCAGCACCACTCCGAGCACAAACAGTCCCACGTGCTGGTGAAAACCATGGTTGCCGCGCTTGAGATGGCTTGGCTCCAAGAGCCAGTCCACATGATCCCGTAGCGAATTAATCAGCCAGGGTTGTTCTCCCACCACTGTCAGGCCGTGGCATAGTTCCATGGCGCGAATACCGTCACTCATGTCGATCCACGCCCACTTGGACGGGGCCGCGCCCGGTGGGTTTGTCTCAACCCAGGATCGCGCGTATTTTTCCCACAGCACGGCAGCGTCTTGATCCCCCAGTGCTCCGGCCCGCCGGAGTGGGTCCAGCCATCGCAGCATGTGGTACTGGAATTGCCAATTGTTATCGTCGAACGGATTTTCCCGCCACGTGGGATCATCGGGCAGTGTCCACGCCTGGTGCGGTGCCATGTGTAGGCGCCTCTTTTTCAACCGTGACACGAGTTCGGACTCGTTTTCAGCTGCGGTGAAGTGCGTTCCCAGGGCCTGCCGCCGGGCAGCTTCGATGCTGACCATTGCTACTCGCTTCCCTGACCACGCTGGGCGGTGTCGGCTTCGAGGTCCGCGGCGATATCCTCAGGCACCGGCTGCTTATCAATCGGGCGGATGAGCACGCGCAGGTGAGAATCCGGATTCCCGGGGTCCTTCCGGGCCAACCGCACGTCGTAAATCTCGCACAGTTCATCCAGTAGCGCGCGACATTCTGCCTTCTGCTCCGGTGACACGAACTTGTTGAACTTGTCCACCAACCACCCATTGAAGAACGGGTCCACACGCAAGCGGCAGTAGTCCTCAAAGAGGCCGTCCCGCTCGAGCCATTCCTTGCGGAATCGCTCCATCGGCAAGTACTTACGGAAAAACCCAGGGCCAACCGAGTTGATCATCGAGTTGGAGACCGCGCCGTAGTACACATGGATCGGCAATCGCACGGTCGCGATGCGGCGGGACCCGTGGAGCATTTGCTGGAATGCCAAAGAGTCCTGTCCCAGAGCGCCGATGGGCTGGTAGAGACCAATGGAGCGCAACCACTGCGTATCAGCTACGAGCGCCTGGATGCTCATGGGTTGAAAATTGGTCAGCGTTAAGGCGTCCTCCGGCACCATCAGACCCCCCACGACGTCCTCCGGTAGCGACTTCTCCAGCAGGGAGGCGTTGTGTACGTGCCGCCGCCAGGTGGACAGCTTGATCATGTCACCGATGGCAAACTGCACCTTGAGCTCTTTGACCTCGTCCAGCAGCACCCGGAAACCGTCGTTGACGGCTTCATTGTCCGGGTCCAGATACGTAAGGTAAGGCGCGGTCGCGAGTTTGAGCCCCTCATTACGGGGTCGTGATGCGCTTCCCGACCCACCCTTCTCGAAGAAGTGCGACTGAACGTTGGAGTACCGCTCGGCCAGTTCGCGCACCATCTGGGGCGTGTAGCCGTCCGTAGAGCCGTCGTCGATCAAGAGGATCTCCATGCGATCGAAGATCGTGGAGCGTTGCAGCGAACGGAAGCACTTTGAGACCAGGTGTTTGCCGTTGTTGTAAACGGGCACCACCACGGTGAGTTCCGGCTCGGTGGCTCCCGTCACCTCAATGCGTTCGGCACCTCGTGGACCTGCGCCGAACGGTGCAGTGCTATAGGCGTTGCCGGACACGCGACCGGTGTCCAGCCAACGCCCCAGGACGTCATCCTCGGTATTCGTTCGCAGGGCGCTTCGTGCCGAGGACACCGCTTGATCGACCAACTCGTGATCATCACCAGGCGTGATCACGGAATTAGTCTCGCTACCGTTCTTGGTGGCGATGTCCACGTCCGCGTAGCGGAACACGTTAAGTAGGTCTCGTACGTGCGCGCTGCTGTACTCGTGGTTATCCGCGACCGGCAGTACTACGTCGTACTGTTCCCGGCGAGACGTGATTTCTTCGGGAGTGAGTACGTCCGCCGGCACCGTCTGGCATGCCGCGACACGCCGCACATGCTTGAGGTCCGTTCCAGATACCGGGACGAGAGCCGTGCGTTCAGTCAAGGTAGCCACGGGCGCACCCACGGAGGCGAGCAATTGCGCCATGCGCTGCCACGCGGTGTCGTGTTCCCATACGCGACGCAGGCCGTCGGTTTGCGCTCGGTAGAGTTCGTCTCCCGACATGGAGTTCAGGACCAATGGAACCTCGGCCTGCTTGTCTATCAACTGGACCTCGGGGTACCGGTCGTTGACCGCCACAGAGTAATTGGACAGGACGAAAGCCCCCATGGCTTGCAATTCCACCGCGCGGTTCGCGTACATGGTGGTGGAGTTGGTGACCGAGTTCAGGTTGAGCTGCGCATCGACAATGCGCTGGATCTTCATGAGTGCGCGGTGTTCCACACCGGGGCCCACGTGGTCCATGTACTGCTGTGGGTAATGGTATTTGGGGTCGCCCAGCGTGGAGTTCCTGTCCACGATAAGCAAGTCGCGCCCGGCCTCCACAACGCCGTCGAAGAGTTTCTTGGCGGACGTTTGCCGGTGTGGGTATTTGTGGGACAACCAGGAGCCGGCAAACAGGATTTCCGGGCGCCTGACCCGCCGCGACCCCACTGGGTTGTGGAGCAGCGGGTTGACACCGAACGTCATGGATTCGACGTGCGATACATCCGGGCAGTCCGCGCGGTACTGGGGGATCATTTCCTCCGAGGACGTGAACACCACATCTGCGTCCCGTGCGACGGGTCTGAAGAGTGCGTAATTGGGCGGGTCCTCTTTGGAATAGAAGATCACGGGCACACCACGGGATTTGAACTCCGGGATGACCTGCGTGCGTAGAGGTCCCCAGTTGGACGTGGTGCCGTGCCAGTCCTCGAAGCGGCCGCGCCACGTGGAAGCCACGATCAGCACGTCCGATTCCGCCGCCACCTCTCGGTAGTTCTCGGGCGTCACATAGGTGATGCGCGCGGTGCCTTCGAACGTTTCGTAGAGGAACGTGTCCGCGATCATGGCGACGCGGGACGGATGCGGTTGGAGCACGCGGGTTCCGGCATGGTCCGGCAAGGTCCGGCCCAATTCCAGGAGATCTCGGACCTGTTCGGCGCGGCCGTTGTCTCTGAGGATCCGAGCGTAGTGCTCGGGATCAACACGCGGCGTCAGCCGGTCTGCATTGCCACGGGACATGTGAGTCTTGAACGAGCCGGAGCCGTACCAGCTTTCGTTCAACTTCATTTGCTGCCGTAGCTGCTCTAATTCAGCAATTCGGGAGCGCACATCGGCGCTGCGCAGTGCCACTTGCTGATCGTTCATCGCCATGACCTCACCGCTTTCCTCACACGCCACATACCGCTTTGAAGCTTTCCGAGCTTCGACCCGCGAAATTGGCGGACCTTTTGGTCTGCGGCTTCACATTGCTCGGCCAGTTGCGCCACTTGTTCCTGCAGCCGGCGCCGTTCGGACTCGAGCCACCAGATTTTCTTGGTCATGGACATTTTCTGCTCTTTGAGCTGTCGATCCCGGTTTTTGAGGTTCTCGAAGAACCGCAGTTCCTTCTCGTAGCTTTTTGTCAGTTCCTTGCTGAGAACCCGGATCTCGCGGGTCTGGGTCACCAGTAGCTCGCTCACGGTGTCCTCGACCGTGGGCTCTGGTTCGTGGTCTTCGTGGGTGGAGTTGGGGGGAATCATGCATGTGCTCCTCGTAGCCCTGGATTCAGGGTGATATCCAACTGGTCGAAGATGATGCGTTCATCGAACCGTTCTCTGGCAAATTGTGCGGCTCGCGCGGCGAAGGTGCGGCGTTCGTCCTCGTCGCGGCTCAACTGGAGGATTCGACGGGCCATGTGCTCCGGTGAGGGAACCAGCCACTCACGCGGATAAATCAAGTCAGCACCTGGCCAGTCCAAGGACACCGGGACTCCCCCGGAAGAGGCAACGTCCGGGAGCGTGAGATGGAAGGACTCATGATCACTCAGAGAAAGGCCGTAGCCGATGCCTCGATACCACTCGGCCATGTCAGCACCGTGGGGATCAAACGACACCACTTCTCGACCGTGACGGTCGTTCAAAGCAAGGGCGCGCTCGTAGCACTCGCCGTACCACGCCATTTCTTGCTCGCGCTTGAGCATCCAGGGGTAGTCCTCGGGTCGCTTCCCCTTGACCCGCAACGTGAACTCGGGATCCTCAGCCAGGATCGTCTCGAGAACACTGATCGCACGATCCAATCGCTTCATCTGCGGCACCATGCCCACGAACCCCAGCGTCTTAGCAGCCGTGGTGGTCTTCGTTTCGGCCAGGGATTCTGCGTGAACCATATTGGGGACCACACTTGTGATGGCTCGTGGAACACCGTGGCTCGCTATGGCGGCTTCGCGCATCAGCTCGCTGACAAAAATGTACTGGTCCACTGCCGCATGGTTGATCTTACGCAGATAGGGCCCGCGCAGTTCTTGCGCATGAACTCTCACCACCAGACGGTGGTTGTCACTCACATGCTGCGAATACCAGACCGCGTTGCCCAGGCCCCATTCGCAGAACACGGTGTCCGCTCGTGACAGCAGGTCACGGGACCGTTGCTCATCATGGTGGGCGTGGTTCTCCCACTGGTCTACTAGAACAGACACGCCGAGCTCACGTAGGTTCTCGATCCAAGACTCGGCGAACTTGAGATCGTGCCCGGCGATCAACACCGTTCCGAGTTGCTCAGGAGAAACCTTCGACGACGCCGCACGCACCAGTTCACCGGATGGCTCCACTTCACAGGGCACCGTGAGTGTCAGAGTATCCAGTTCGAGGGCCGAGAGAGCTGCTTCGACGGAGCGCCCGTGCAGTTCGGGCCTCGCCACGAGACCGGAGGTGGCAAGAACGTTCTGCCCCGGTACCGCGAAGTGTCTGGCATCCGCACCATCGGTGAATTCCTGCGAGGTCAGTTTTTGCCATGGTCCCCAGCGGGTAGCCTGCAGCAGATCCTCCGCCCACGTCCGGGACTGCTTGTCGGGTAGGCAACCCCAGAAATCGATGTCCTCAGGTATGGGTGACGAAGCAGAGAGCACTCGAATGTCGTGCTCTTCGAGACTGGACCGAGCGCCGTCGTCATCGACGGAAAGACGCACGGCGGCGGGCGCCACCGATTGACGGATGATGTCGCGAACGTGTCCCGGCGCGACATCGGCACCCCATGTGGGCAGCTCGAAACCTGCCACAGCGATTCCAGCCGTGCGCGCCAAGATCACGAGCGCGGTGTCCACCGTGTGGGCGCGCAGTACGGTGCGCAGTTGCAACCACACTTCGGAGAGGCGTTCCCGGGGATCCGAGGTCCAAGCGGACAACAGAGCCTTGAAATAGTACTCGTTGTTAGTGCACGGAATGGCACCGTCAAACGTCTCCGCGACACCGCGGCTCCAGCCGGAAAGTACGGCACCACCGCACGCAGCGATCTCCACGACCCTTCGGGAGTACATGCTGGGGGAATAAGCGACCGAGTTGACGTTCAAGCTGGCTGCATGTGCGCGGTAGCTGTCGATCACCTGGTCGTACGGCAACGCGCCGCGCACGGAGACTTTGAACTCGGACGGAAATTGGTAGGGCGAATCCGCATACGCAGCTTGCCGATCATAAATGGCCAGACCATATGGCTTTGCCGTTCGCAACAGGTTAGCCAACTGCTGGGAACGCTCCGCGTAGCGCTCGCCGTAGTACGTTCCCGCGTAGGAGACGGTGTTCTCGAGAGGCCGATTGCCGGGCAACGGATTATGAATAGCCGGCTGCGCGTAGAACGGCATGGAAGAGGCCGTCAAAGCCCGTCCCCCGCTCAGAGTGCGGGCCTGTGACAAATACTCCGGAATCATGTCGGCGTCCGTTGTGAACACGTGATCGCAAAGCGCGCCGGTGCGGCGGAATCGATTGATGTGGACCGGGTCTTCCTTGTTCCAAAAGACCGTGGGAACGTTCATTTCTTGGCAGCGCTTGAGAAGGTCACGAAACGTCTCGTGTTCCTCATCCGAGTAGTGGCCCACCTTCCGGTGCCACTGTCCCCCATTGCCGCTCCACGCGGACTCTATGAACACCAAGTCCAAATTCTCGGCCCGTATTTGCTCCGCGTAGGTCTCAAGGTCAAGTGGAACGATTGTGGCCGAGCGGTTCAATGTCTCTGTGGTGAACTCATCCGCAATGAGTCCGATGCGGAGATCCTTTACTGGTCGACCATTCGCTGCCAAGCGGTCGTAATTTTCAGACGCTGAGCGGTACGCCTCACGAACAGAGTCACCGAGATTTACCCACTGCCGCTCATCAACGACCCAAAGCCGTCCAGCTTGCCCCATGGCGATCCGCTCCTCCTGATTCTCAATCAGGCGCTGTAGGGCGTTCGCCAGGGATTTCGGGTCACCGGCCGCGCTGAGTATGCCTCGAGGGCCCACGTGAGTCCCTTGATCGGCACCGACGAGAATTCGGTGCGGAGAAACGTCCGAAAGCACCACGGGTTTCGATGCTGAGAAGGCCTCCAGGGGTTTAAGCGGTGAAACCATCTCCGTGACGGGCAGGCTCAGGCGGGGACAGGCCACGATGTCTATGCAGCTCATCACCCGGGGAATTTCGGTTGAGGGGCGGCGGCCCAGGAACCGAACTGCGCCTTGCAGGCGGTTCTTCTTCTGGTATTCCTTGAGGTCTTTGTAGACACCCCCCGCTCCCGCGAGGACCATTTGGAATTTGACCTTGCGCCCACGCAAGATATTTGCCGCCTGGAGCAATGAGTGAAGGCCTTCGTACTCCACAAAAGATCCAGCAAAGCCGATGACTGGTACGTCCGTGCGAATCTTGTGGCGTTTGGCGTATGCCTCATCACGGGGCAGCGGCAGGAACGCCCCGGTGTCGACTCCGTTGGGTAGCAATGAAATTCGATCTGCAGGGACACCTCTGCGGATCAGTTCTTCTCTGACCTCTTGGGTAATGGCCAGAACCGCATCTGCTTCTCGGGCCACCAGAGTTTCGAGGAATGCCTGGTTGGTGTAGCGCTCTGTCTCGTCCCACCCGGGTTTGGTGGAAGCCTCCGTAACCTCCCACAGGCCTCGCACCTCATACACGAACGGAAGTCCCAGACGCCTGGCCGCGATGAGGGCCGGTAGGGCATTGAGATAGTTCGACGCGGCGTGGATCAGGGAGGGCCGGGACAGCTTGGCCTGGCGCACCACGGCATCTGCCGCCACGTTAATGTATTCGTGCGGGCCCTGAGCAGAGATGTTTCCCTCGGGTAGGTGAACCCAATCCACATCGTGACTGGTAACCACATGTCGACGTCGACGGGGTTTGGCATCCGCGGTGGTGATGTCCCATGGATACCCGGCGCGTCCCAATACCGTGACGTCCGCACCAGAGGCCTTCAAACCCGAGACCACGCCTTCGGTCCGTACCGAGTACCCGTTGGAATGGAAAATAGGGGTGGAATAGGCGCAATACAGTACGCGTTTGTGTTCGGGGTGGTAGGCGGCGCCTCGTACGCGTTGAGGCACGAGCTGGTCAAGATTTTCCCTCAGAGCTACTGTGCCGAGAACTCGGTCGACCAGTTCACGTTGTCGTGAGTTCAGGTCACTGACGAGATCACGGTGGCCACGAATTAGTCGCTCCGCCCGGTCAATTTCACCCTCGCGGTACCACAATCTGTTGAGACAACCCGCCAACAGAGGTGCATCTGGATTCGCGTGGAAGGCGTCCAGCACTTCGCCGGTACCCATGTCCGAGATCAACCGTTCAGGGGCCCCGCCTAACCAAGACGCGTCGGGATCTTCGTCCGATGTCGGATCCATGTCGCGCGGGATGTCGGAGGATTCGTCCACTCGACTTTCCTCCACCTCCCGAGCTGCGGCAACCGGAGCCAGTACCTGATCCGAAGGAGGTTCCCCGTCATCACCACTCGTGGCCGTTTTTTCACTTCCGACTTCCGAGCCGGTAACAGGAATCGACGCCGTTGCTGCGGCTTTCCTGTACTGGGCGAGTTCCGTGACAAGATCGCGGTTTTCCTGCGCCAGGGCGCGATTCTGACGAGACACAGTTGCGAGTTTCGCCCTCTGCGCCTTCGCCTTCGCCTGCAGCCCCCGCATGGACGCATTGGCACGTTCCAGGGCATCAAATGTGGCTCGTGGTTCTCTCGCCGCTTGGGCGTACACGAGTTCTTTGAGGTGACGCGGATCGCGCCGTTCATCGGGATGCATCGGGGGGTGCTCCTGGGGGATTCACGCCGCGGTCCGGGGAAACCGCGGTAGGACTCAATGGCGCAACGGATAACGGCGATGGGCAGGTACCCACCGCCGTTCAGCGAATTACCGCCACAGACCCTTGGTGTCCACCACGGTCTTACCCTTCAGCGCGGTGGCCGGGATGGACTTGAACTCATCATGGTCCACCAGTAGCAGAACGACGTCCGCGCGATCGATGGCCTCCGCGTACTCGGCGAACTCCACGTTGGACATGCCCTGCAGTGCCTTGGGCAACTCACTCACGTTGGGCTCGACAGCCAACACGGTGGCGTGGTCCACGTGCTCGGCCAGGTCCTTGGTGATGTTGAGCGCGGGTGACTCGCGCAGGTCATCAATGTTCGGCTTGAACGCCAGACCCAGAGCGGCGATGACCGGAGAATCAATGTCCTTGACGGCCTCATCAACCTTGTTGATGACCCACTTGGGCTTACCATCGTTGACCTCACGAGCCGTACGAATGATGTTGGAGTTCTCGCGGTCAGAGGAGACGATGAACCAGGGATCCACGGCAATGCAGTGACCGCCCACACCGGGGCCGGGCTGCAGGATGTTCACGCGCGGGTGATGGTTGGCCAGCTCGATGAGCTCCCACACATTGATTCCAAGATTGTCGGAGATCAACGACAACTCATTGGCGAACGCAATGTTCACATCACGGAACGAATTCTCGGTGAGCTTGGCCATTTCGGCGGTCACGTCATCCGTCGCCAGCAACTCGCCCTCGCAGAAGGATGCGTAAACCTCCGTGGCGCGTCGCGCAGCTTCCGGAGTGCGGCCGCCAATGATGCGGTCGTTGCTGACGAGTTCCTCCATGGCCTTACCGGGGAGGATGCGCTCGGGGCAGTAGGCGAAGTGGATCACGGGCTTGCCGTCTGCGCCGTCGACGGAGAGATCCGGACGCAGTTCCAAGATCTTGGCCGCAAGCTTCTGGGTGGTCTTGGGCGGGGAGGTGGATTCCAGAATGACCACTTCGTCACCGCGCAGCTGGGGAGCAATCGACTCTGCTGCGGACATGATGTACGAGAGATCGCCCTCGTAGTTCTCCTTGAACGGAGTGGGAACGGCAATAACGAATGCGTTGCCCTGCTGCATCTCAGTGGACGCCGTTAGCTGCCCGCTGTCCACAGCCTTCTTGAGTTGTTCTTCCAACCCAGGTTCAACAATGGTGACTTCACCACGCTGGATGCGCTCGACGGCGGAAGCGTTAACATCTACACCGTGGACCCGCACTCCGTGATTGGCCATCACCACCGCGGTGGGGAGCCCAATGTAGCCGAGTCCGACAAAGACAACTTCCAGAGAATTACTCATTACCTCACCTTACTGAGACGATCACTGACCACACGGCAATGTCTGCCCGGTCAGGGGTTTTGCGCGTCTCGCACGTTTTGATCCATTGAAATCATACCGTCACATGGTTTGAGTTGTCCCCGAACATGACGACACTACCCGTGGCGAGGACACTCGCATCCGAAACTTGCCACGTGTGCCCATCGGACCCGCGCCGTTGCACGAAATTGAAACGGTCGGCCGAGTAGATCGAGAAGCCTGCTTCTACGGCCGCCGCCAGGAACGACGAATCTTCACCGGTACTCCGCCGTTGAAACGGGATCTGGTCAAAGACACGGCGGTAGCCCGTGATGGTGGGGCCCATGACAAAGTCCGTGTAGCGGTGCTCACGGTGGGCAAATCGATGCAGGGTCGCGTTCTGGGACTCCACGTACATGTAATGGGCCTGCTTCCCCACGATGTTCGCACCCGAGTACACCAGGGCGTCGAGCAGATCCGCGAGATATCGCGGCGCGTAGAAGTCGTCATCGTCCATCTTGGCCAGGACCTCGCCCGTGGACGCCTCAACCGCCAGGTTCAAGCACTCCCCGAGCGTCAACGCGGCATTGGCCGCAATGGTCGTGACGCGGTCAATGCCACTGACCGCTATTACATCCTTGATCTCTTCCGTGTTCGGGTCGAATCCATGCGCCACCAGCACAACATCCAGGTCGACACCCACCTGCGTGGCGAACCCATTGAGAGCCGACGCGACCCGATGGGGACGGTTGGTGCACAACAAGATCGAAACCGTTGGCCGGGTTCGCGGACGAACCTTGCCGGGGAGAACTCGTTGCAGAATCTGCTCCACGCGGTGCCCGTACGTGTGCTTGTTCCACACTTCCCGCTGCGCGCGATGGACCATCCGATCGGCAAGTTCTGGACTCCGCACGAGCGCCCGCACCACATCCGCCGCATGTTCGCGATCCTCCACCACGGCCAGCTGGTCCTCGGTGAAATACTCACGAATTGCGCGAGACGGAGTGCTGACAACGGGTGTGCCACTTGCGGTGATCTCGAAAATGCGCCGGGCGCACATGGAGGGTGAATCCACCACGGAGTTCACATTCAGGAAGACTCGATAGGCCTTGTAGGCGGTCAACATCTGGTCGTAGGTCAAAGAACCCACCACGCGCTGATCCAGCGGTGCTGAAAACTGGTAGCGCTCGTCCTCGCCAAGATAGCGGGAGAAAATTTCGAGCCCGGTCTCAAGCTTAGGACTCACATCGTTCGCGCCACCCAGGAGGAGATCCATTTGTTCCCGTCTTTCGGGGAACTTATGCGCAAAGTACATGCCACCAAAGGCGACATCTCGTTCATGGAAGCCATTCCTCGGTCGCGAGGGATTGTGGACGGCCGGCTGCGCCGCGAACGGTAGGACCGAGACGCGCTCATGACCGAGATCTCGATGGTAGTCGGGGATCTTGTTCACGTCGGTGGTGAAAACGTGGTCGAAGAGCCGCGCGCACTCCAGGAAGTCGCGGTAGTGGGGTGGATCTTCCTTGTTCCAGAACACGGTGGGGATCCCTTGTTCTTGGCAGTGCGCGACGAGCTCCTTTACGGGTTCTTTGACCCCGCTCGTTCCCGTGAGCTGGTACTGCCACTCGTCACCGTTGCCGTGCCAGGCGGACTCCACGAACAGGAGGTCCACCGGTTGCGCGGCAAGTTCCGACTTCCAGCCGTCTCGAGAAAGCGCGATCTGGTTCCACTCGTAATGGAAAGCCCGAGCAGAGAAGTCATCCAGGATTACGGCAACTGTGACGTCCGATCGAACCGGCTGACGGTCCGGCCATACCTGGGGTTCAAAACTAATGCTTTTCCGGAGTCCGCCGACCGCACCGGCTGAGGGCCCGGCGGGCAGGGACTCGCGCCTACGGTACTTGCGCCACTGCGATACTCCCCCGTTTCGGAGGTGCCAGATTTCGGTCCTGAGATCTCGTCGCGATCGTATGGGGGTCACCATTGCACCTCGCGGAGTTCGGTAC
The DNA here is from genome assembly GCF_039544365.1 of Kocuria gwangalliensis. Taxonomy (NCBI): domain Bacteria; kingdom Bacillati; phylum Actinomycetota; class Actinomycetes; order Micrococcales; family Micrococcaceae; genus Kocuria; species Kocuria gwangalliensis. The sequence continues at coordinate 15,678 of NZ_BAABLN010000028.1, forward strand.
GAACGAATTCGGATTGGAGTTGTTCCTTGCGTGCGCTCGCGGCCAGGTTATTGCCCGCCGCGAGGTCCTTCATGAAGGCCTCATACTCTGCGGTCACGGTCTCCGGGTCACCGTCCATCAAGAGATCACCCTGATCAAGCCACACCACTCTGGTGCACATATCCCGAATTTCGGACATGGAGTGCGAAACAAACATGACACAGCCGGCTTGCTCCCGAATTTCGGCCATGCGCTTTTGTCCTCGTTCACGGAACTGAGCGTCGCCGGTGGAGAGGGCCTCGTCCAGAATCAAAATATGGGGATCCGTGGCGGTGGCCACGGCGAAACGCAGACGTGCTGCCATACCGGACGAATAGGCCTTCATGGGCCAGTGGATAGCCTTTCCCAAGGCGGCTACCTCCACCAGGTCGGGGAGAATTTTGTCCACTCGATCCGGGTGCATGCCCTGGGCTAGACAACCCAGTCGAATGTTCTTTTCTCCTGAAAGCGCGGGCACCAGCGAAACATTGACTCCGAGCTTTACCGGGGTGTCCACCGAGTACACACGGCCCACTGTGGGATTCATCTGGCCGGCCACAATATTCATGAGGGTCGATTTCCCTGAGCCGTTACGTCCGATGAACCCCACGAACTCACCCTGGTGGATGGTCAACGCAATGTCGGTGAGTGCTTGATTCTTGACCACGGGAGGGCGGCCCAGGGCTTTGCGGCCCCAGCGAACCAATGAAGGAACTGGCACCTCTTCGCCACCCCCAGTGGACGTCACGTGGTAAACCATAGTCACGTTGTCGATGACCACAGCTGGGTTGTGGGGAGCTCGTCCATGACGACCAGCAGCGGACTCGGACGGCGAATGACGATTAACGCTCATCTGCGTAGCTCTCCTCATTACGCCAGAACATCAGAAATCCAAGGATGCACAGCACAATCGACGCCGATGCCAGGATGGTCCACGAGCTCAAGGGTGGAATCTCGGCACGAAGAACCAACGATCGACTGATTGACAACACTTGATACAGCGGATTGAAGTGGAACAAGGCAAGAATGCGCTCATCCTGTACAAATCTGGATGGTTCGTAGAAAATTCCCGAGGCGTACATCCACAGGCGCATGAAAAAGGCCATCAAATTTGAGACATCCGGGACCCTGTTCACCAGCGGAGCGAGAAGCATACCTAATCCCCAGTTAAAGATTGTCTGGAGGAGGAAAACCGGGATAAGGAGGACCCACGTCCAACTAATCGGTTCCAGCGGTGGGATCAAAAGCACCATGACGAGCATCGCGCCGATCGCCCACACTTGCGTCATGGCATCGCGAACCACGATCGACAGAGTAAGTGCCGCACGTGGAAACATGAACCCTTTAACGAGTGCCTTTCCGGACTGCATGGAACGTGACACCGCCACCACAGACCGAATGGAGTACGTGAACATGATGAGGCCCAGGAAAATGAACGCGACAAAATTGTCGATACCCCGTGAGGTGTCAAGCAACAGGCCGAATATTACATAGAACGTGAGCCCTAACAAGATTGGGTTCAGAACTATCCAGGCCTTGCCTAGAAGCGTGTGATCCTGGCTGACCGCCAACCGCACCCTGGCGTCGTACACGATGAAGTGCCGCGATCCCCACAGATCTCGCAGGTACTCCCCCAACGGTGGCCGAGCCCCGACTGCTTGAAGCTGGTTCGGATTGAAAGTCTCCACCTTTGCCCGGTGCGCGGTCTCGGGGCCCCGTGCAGTCTCAGGCGTGGCCCCGTCCACGCTGACTCGAGTGCTCCCGGTGTCGGGGGAACCGTCCCACGGAGCGGGCGATGCGGAGGCATCGGACGGCACGTTAGTCATGCGCTCGGCTCCTGAAGGTCTGCGACGTCGTCGACTAGTTGGGGGACATTTTCAGTCAATTCACCGTACCGCTTCACGGTCTCTTTTGCCGTCACCGCCCACGTGCGATTTTCCAGCGCCCAGTTGCGACCCGCGGTAGCAAGCCGCTGCCGGGTCTGCGGATCACGCGCCAACTCGACCAATGCGGCCGCCAATGACACCGAATCATCCGGCGGAATCAACAGACCGGTCTCACCATCGTGAATTACCTCACGCAACGCCGGCAGGTCACTGGCCACCACGGCGGTACGTGAGGCCAACGCCTCGACCGGCTTCAGCGGCGTCACCGCCCGCGTCACCGTGCGGTCCTTACGCGGCACCGTGAAGACATCGAGTGATCTGAAATACTCGACCGTTTCGGTTCGATCAACTCGTCCACAAAACCTCACGTGTTCCTGTAATCCCAGGTCGGAGACCAATTGTTGCAGGCCTGGCCGGGCCACGCCGTCACCCACGATCACCGCGAGGACGGACGGCACGCTGTCACGAGCAATGTGCACGGCACGCACCAAATCGTCCAGGCCCTCGTAGTCCACCACCGAGGTCACGGTTCCCACCAGGAACCTGTCCGCGGGTAACCCGGTACGACGCCGCGCGCTCGCCTTCTCCCCCGGCTCCTCCGTGAACGGCCCGCCCACGCCGTTGGGCGCCAGACGCACCGGCGAGGACGGGTTTCCACTGGTGGACCGAACGCGATCGGCCATGTGCGTCCCCAGGGTGACCACGTCATCGGCGGAGTTCAGCGCCTGGGCCTCCCGCGCCTGGAAGCGCTCGTAACGGGCGGATGTGAGGGCCGCGGGTGAGCGCGTGGCCGCCCACGTGTCCGCCAGCAGCCCGCGGACTTCGTAGACCCATGGAATCCTCAGCGCCCCCGCCACGGCGCGCACGGCCAACGCGTTCACGTAATGCGTGGTGGTGTGCAGGACAGCCGGGCGAACCCTGAGCGCGAGGGCCAAGAGGGCCTCCGCGTGCTGCTGCACCCGGCCCGTAACCGTGGGTGCCAGGTTGAACGGCATGATGCGGTGATACGGGATCCCGTCCACCACGTCGGTTCCCCGAGCCAGGATCTTGCCCACCTGCACGGGGTAACCGGGGCGGGTCACCGCGTGCACATCCCAGCCCTCGTCCCGAATGGCACTCAACAGGGAATGCGTCCGCTGGGCATAGCCGCTGGCCGTGTGGGGCAGGGAGTTGGTCACCGCGTACAGCACGGTGGCCGGTCGCGGGTGATAGCCGTCGATGCGTGGCAGAACCGGTGTGAACGACCCCAGCAGATCTCGCTCAGCGGCCAGCCGCGCCAGCAATGCACGCTCGCCACGGGTAGCAGTTCCGTGCCTCCGGGCCGACTCGAGCCCGCCGACGGCGCCGTCCACGTCACCGTGGTACCAGGCCACTCGCGCTCGGGTTGCCGCAGCGCCCCGAGTGGCGGCCGGTAACTCGGACAGCAGAGCCTCCGTCAGGGGTATCTCCCCCATGGTCAGCGCCACTTCAGCGCACCGGCGCCGAGCGGATGCGCCCGCGCACCGCGAGGCGGCTCGCAAGGTGGCGGCAGCGGCGTCGTCGTTGCCCAGGATGTGCAGGCCCGTCCCGCGGGCGGCCGGGAACGTGCCCGCCGGCAACCGGGACAATCCCGCGGCGACGGAGCGCACCACCCGCGAGGGCAGCCGCCGAGACACCTGCAGGCAGAACACCACGGGATCATCGGTCACGTGGTGAGCAATGGTCGAGGCGGTGACCCAGGCGTTGGTGGTGAGTTCCCGCGCGCGTTGCAGGGCGCGTCCCGCCATCAGGCAGACCTCCTGACCGAGCGGGCATTACGGGCCACCTTCACGGCCGCCCGGCCCACGCGAGCGATCCGGCGCCCGAGGGATTGTGGGGGGTGGGTTCGGTGCTCGTGGATCGTCTCGCGCAACAGCTCGCTGTACTGGCACGCGAGATCCGAGTACTCGGCGTTGTGCTGGACCCAGGCCCGGCCGGATCCGGCCGGTTGCAACCGCCCACGATCGGCCACCAGCCCCCGCCACAAATCGGCGATCTCCTGGGGCTTGCACCCCACGATGTCTCCCTCGCCGGCCTCCGTGAGGACATTGGCCGCCTCACCGCGCACAATACCGGTGATGTGCCTGCCAATGGCCAGCACCTCGTACGTCTTGGACGGAATGGTGTCCTCGAAGGACTTCCAGTCGTCGCGGAGCGAGATCACCAACGAATCCGCTTCCCGGTAGCGCTCGAACACGGCCTCCCGGTATTCCGGGGGCAGGAACCGAACGTTGACACCCAGGTCCATGGCCAGGCGACGCAACGCCGGCTTCTGGCTTCCGTGGCCCACGAACGTGAGGCGCATGTCCTCACCCACCAGCGCCGCGGCGCGAATGAGGACGTCCAGGGCCTGGGATTCGCCGTGGTTGCCCAGGTACAGAACCTCCAGCCGCTCCCGGTCGAACGGGGGTGCGTCCAAGTGTGGCGTGCGGTCCATGAGAATTCCGTTGCGCACGGTCACCACGTTGGCGACCCCGCGCTCGCGTAACGTGCGGGCGAAGCCCTCGGTCACGGTGACCACCAGATCCGCACGATTCTGCACGTACTCCACGGCACTGTTGATCACGGATTTTGAACCGCCGCGCACCAGGGAGGCGTCCTCGGCCAAATTGGGCCACGCATCCCGCATCTCCACCACCAGCGGCAGTCCCTTGAACCGGGCCACCAACAAGGCCGACCCCAGCAACGGCAACGACGGCGCCGTGACCACCACCGCGTCCTGGCGCCCGGTTGCAACGCCCCGCAAAACCGAACCGGCGGCACCAATCACTTGGTTGGCCAGTTTGAAGATCCTGTTGTCTCCCAGCAGCAGGTGCGGCACCCGGTAGATCCGCTCCCCCAGGAAGCCGTGCTGCACGCGCCAGGCGTGGCCCTTGGTGTCCGAATTGTAGTCCGGCCCCGGGCCGTAATGCGCCACCGGGGCCACCACGGACACCGCCCACCCCTGATCACACAGGGTGGTGATCAGGGACGTCCAGCGGCGTTGCGGTGGGGAGTGTTCCGGCCAGTAGGAACTGGTCAGGAGCAGGAGACGTAGCTCGGTGTCAGGGGGCTGCATGGGCCTCTCGCGGGGTCAAGAGGAAATGGGGGATGGCGTGGCTCGAGGGGGTTCGAGCGGGCCGGGGGTCAGAACAGGAATGCGATCATTGGTCTCCTGCGGGGAGGGTGCTCACGTACTCGTCCAACGTACCGTTGGCCATCGCCTCGCCGATCTCCTGCATCGCCTGGGTATCGGCCACCACGATCGACTGCCCATCGGCCGAGGTTCCGGTGCCCTGGGTGGGAACCGTGAACATCTGGATGTCGCTGTTGTTCAGCCCCACCAGGTCCGGGGCCTGACGGATGATCCAGTTGGCGGTCAACCCGTCGCTCACGGTCAGGTAGGGAGAAATTTGCTTGACCACGTCGTTGATCTTCACGGGGTTGGTCAGGGTCTCGGAGCTGACCAGCTTGTTGATCATGGCCTGCAGGTACGCGCGCTGGTTGCGCACGCGCTGATAATCGCCGTCCTGGAACGCGTAGCGCTCGCGGACGAAGGCCAGGGCGGTTGCACCGTCCATGTCCTGCGGGCCTTGCTGGAAGCTCTGGCCCTCACGGGTGGTGAAGGACTGCGGCACGTTGACCGTCACTCCGCCCAGGGCGTCGGTGAGGCCCTCGAAGCCGGCGAAGTCCACCTGAGCGACCTCATCGATACGGGTGCCGAAATGCTCCTCGACCGTCTGCACCATCAGCGGCATACCGCCCTGGTCCAGCGCGGCGTTGATCTTGGACTCACCCACGCCGGGAATGTTCACCCAGGTGTCACGCATGATGGACATGATGTACATTTCACCGCCGTCATCGGGGATGTGCAGCAGCATGATGGAGTCCGCGCGGGAGCCCGTGACGGTGGCGTCTTCACCCTCCGGGCGCTGGTCCGAGCCCAGCAGCATGACCGTGGTACCGGCGTCCTGCGCAGAGTTTTTCTCGGGGCGATCCGTTTCCGCGGGGAACGCGGACTCGATGGAGCTGGAACCGCGGTCGAAGTTACGACCCAGGTTCCACACGAACAAACCGGCCACCACGGCGACCGTCAGAACCAGAGCCAAGAACACCAGGAGAACATTGCGGCCGGTGTGTTTCTTGTGGGGCCTGCGCTCTTCTTCGTGGTAGTCGAAGTCATTCAGGGACATATGGGCGCTCCGAGGGGTGGGGGGTCATTCGGTCGTGCTGTGCCCGCCCTACTAGGGCAGTTACTTTTGCACATCTTACGGTACGCGGTTGATCCAGTCCGGTGTGGCGAATTTGGACCGCACCAGGTCGCGGGCCGCCGCCAGTTCCTCGGCGGTAATCTCACCCGCCACCGCGTCATATCGGGCGGTGAAGGAATTGCTCAAGGTGGATATCACATCCGCGCGGCTCATGCCGGTTTGCCGCCGCAGCGGGTCCACGCGTTTCTTGGCCGAGCGGGTGCCTTTATCCGAGAGTTTTTCCTTGCCGATTCTCAGTACGTCCGTCATCTTGTCCGCGTCGATGTCGTAGCTCATGGTCACGTGGTGGACCATGCCGCCGTGGGCGAACCGCTTTTGCGCCGCTCCCCCGATCTTGCCGTGCTGCGTGGCGATGTCATTGAGCGGCACGTAATGCGCGTCCAGGCCCATGGACCGGAACGCCTGCATGACCCACGCATCCAAGAACGGGTAGGAATCGGCGAAACTCAGCCCGTCCACCAGCGACTGCGGCACGTACAGCGAATACGTGATGCAGTTACCGGCCTCCATGAACATCGCCCCGCCGCCGGACACGCGACGCACCACGTCTATGCCGTGGCGCTCGGCGCCCTGCGGGTCCACCTCGTTGCGCACCGACTGGAACGAACCGATCACCACGGCGGGGTCCTCCCAGTCCCACAGCCGCAGGGTGGGATTGCGCCGGCCTTCGCCCACCTCCCGGGCGAGCACTTCGTCCAACGCGAGGTTCTCCAGGGTGGGGCGCACCTGCGGGGCGATGACCTCCCATGCGTGGTCGGCCCAGCCGGTGGCCCTGCTCAGGGCTCGCCGCACCGCGATCGCGACCGCGCGGGCGTCGAAACCGAACAGCACGGCGTCGGCGGGAAGGGCCGTCTCGATGGCCGCGACCATCTCGTCCGGGGCGGCCGACTCCGGCAGCCCGTTCAGCGCGGCGTTGATGTCGCCGAGCGCTTCGTCCGGTTCCAGGAAGAAGTCACCGTTGATCGAGACCTCGGCCAGGTGCCCGGCCGCGACCGACAGGTCGGCAACCACCAATTTGCCGCCCATCACCTTGTATTCGCCATGTCTGCGGGTACTGGTCATTGGCTCTCCTGGGGGCTCGGGGACGGCTGGGTCTTCTTCAGGGTAAGCACCGTGGTGGATCCGGCGGGAAGGGTCACCGAAAAATTCTTGCTGCCGGCTTTCACCCCGCCCACGCGGGGGCGCACCCCCACCGGGGTGATGGGCAGGCCGTAACCGTCCACGCTCACCGCGTTACGCGGCGCGGTGTGCAGGGCCCGTTCCACGCTCAGAGCCACGTCCGGATCCGCCGGGTATTCGGGTGCCGACGACGCCGACGCCGCCGCGCCGCTCGCGCCGCCCGTTGCCGTGGTGCTGGGACCACCGCTGTCGCTCGCGTGATCCTCGAACAGGCTGGCTACGGGGTACTCGGCGGTCCAGGACGGGCCGCGCAGTTGGGATTGCGTGGCGTAGTCCACCCGGTAGGGCAGCGTGAGGTTCGTGGTGCGGTCCTTGGCGGTGGCGGGGTCGCGGTAGTCGGTGAGCACCACGGACACCGTGCCGTTACCGTGCTCCACCGCGTAGCTCGTGAGGTTCTCCGTGGAGGTCGAGGTCTCCACCATGTTGCCCTCGGGAATGCTCGCAATCAGCGCGAGCGCCAGACCGTTGGCACGAACGGAGAACGCCTCCCCCGGATTGGCCAGAGTTCCGCTCGAGCACAACACGGACATGGGCGCCCCACCCCGGCACGGTGCCAAGGACGAGTGCGCGGCCACTCGTTCGGCACCGTGTTCCTGAACCCGCATGGAGTACTCGGCCTGGTGCACCGCGGCCACCTGGGTTTCGGTGATCTCATTGGAACCCGAACACGCCGAGAGCGAGGTCTCCGTGATCCACAGCGGGAGGTTGTGCTCCGCGGCATCCCGGGCGGCGTCATCCACCAGCCGGTCGATATTGTTCCGGGTGGCGGGATCCACGGCGTTCGCCACGGTGGGTTGCTGATGTTCCCATTGGGTCCCGCATTCGGAGAGCGGGTACTGGTGGACCGCCAAGGCCATGGGATCGGTGTTCGGGGCGTCAGCGGCCGTGTTCCACCAGTCGGCCGAATACGCAGCCGGAGCCACGATGCGCAGGGTGGGCACCTTGTCATGAATGGCTTTCGCGTAGGCCGTCAGCTGCTTGGCGTAGGTCTCCTGATCCCAGTCCGGGCCCTTGATCGTAAGATCATTGCCCGCACCCTGGTAGAACCCATTGGGCTCGTTACCGACCATCAGGCCCACCAGGCGCTCGCCGAACGCCTCCTTGGCGTGGTGGGCGAGCTCTCCCGCTCGCTCGGGGTCGTATCGGGCCAGGTTGGCACTGAGGATCACCGATGAATTGGTGCGTTCGGCCAACTCGGCCACGCGCTTGAGGTCATCGGGGGTGACCTTGGTGATTTCCTCACCCTCGTTGAGCGGCCAGTCGGTGGGAATCGGTTCGTCCGAGGCCGTGAAGAAAAAGCGACGGTCCGTGGAATTACCGCCAAAGCGCACCGTGGGTTCGTTCAGTGAATCCAGGACGCTTACCAGGTCCGGGTTGTCCCCGTTCAACCGCTGATCCGCCAGATCCGTGGCCTCCAGGGACAGTCCCACGGAACCGTGCCGGTAGTCCTCACCCTGCTCACCTCCGCGCAGGGTGACCGTGGCTTCCGGCCCGCCGGCATTCGTGGCGCTACCGGGGTAGGTCTCCGGTGGTTTTCGCGCCTGTGCCACCTGGGCGGGATCCACGGAGTGCAGCGGGGCATTGCGCGCTACATCCGCAATCGGTCCGGTGGGCGTGGGCTCCGGGGTGGGAGCCGGTTCGGATTGGTCCGAACAGGCCGTGAGCACCAGGAGGGCAGTGCCCAGGAACGCTGCCGAGCGGCGTCGTCGGGAAGAAGTGGACGGGCGGGCGGAGGTGAACAGGGGGGCGGCAACCACGCAGCCATCCTAGCCGGGGCCAATCGACCGCGCGCGGACCGCGGGTGTACACTGACCGATTGGTGCGCGGCGCGTGAGCGCCCAAAATCACCACTATCCGAGCAACGCCGTGTCTGGCAAAATCCAGGCACCTACAGAAGGTTGACACCATGAAGGCTGAAATTCACCCGGACTACCACCCGGTGCTGTTCCGTGACCTCGCTTCCGGCAAGGTCATCCTGACTCGTTCCACCGCCACCTCCTCCAAGACGGAGACCTGGGAAGACGGTAACGAGTATCCCATCATCGAGGTTGAAATCTCCTCCGAGTCCCACCCGTTCTACACGGGCAAGCAGCGCATCATGGACTCCGCTGGTCGCGTGGAGCGCTTCAACCAGCGTTTCAAGAACTTCGGCAAGTCCTCCAGCTGATCCTGGAACTGCCACCAACGCCCGGTTCGGTTTTTCGAACCGGGCGTTGTGCTGTCCCGGGGCGTTTTTTGCTGGGGGAGGCCACCTCTGATCGGGCGCGACACGTAACACCCGTAGCTGAGAATTCCGCGAGAGGCTCCCTATGATGGGCCTACCCCCCTCCATCACCCGGGATTGTTGACGACCGAGTTCCCCCGCTCGAGCCCGGGCCCTTGAAAGGTCCCCCGCCCTATGACGGTACGTAGACCGCGCCTGCGCGCAGTGACTCTCCCCCTGGCCGTGACGGCCGCTTTGGCCTTCTCCCTGCAGCCCGCCGCGGCGGCCCCCGTGGACGGCCCGGAATCCCCGGCCACCACCTCGGCGGCTCAGCCGCCCAAGGAAACCGATCGCGTGATCGTCAAGTTCCGGGAACCGGCCGCCGCCGAGACCGTGAAGGAACAAGTGGTCGAGTCCGCCGCCGATGAGGCTCTCGCCACCGAACCGGGCGCCACCCCGGAGGTCACCGAACACGTCAAGACGACCGTTGCGGACGCGGATGTGGTCCGCTTGGACCGCGAACTCGACGAGGCCGAACAGGACAAGGTCGTGGACGAGCTCCGCGCGGACCCGGCCGTGGAGTACGCCGAGCCGGACCGCCTGGCCGCGGCCAGCTGGCTGCCCAACGACGTGTACATGCAGTCCGCCCAGTGGGCCAACACCAAGAGCCGGGGAATCGACTTCCCCGGTGCGTGGGACCTCTCCCGCGGTAACGGTCAGACGATCGGCATCCTGGACACCGGCATCACCTCGCACCCGGACCTCAACTCCAAGGTGGTCACCGGGCGCGACTTCATCACGTCTACGGACCTGTCCGTGGACGGTAACGGCCGCGATGCCAACCCCCGCGACGAGGGCGATCGGTCCGCCGCCGGTCAATGCGGTACGGGCAGCCCCGCGCGCAATTCGTCCTGGCACGGTACCCACGTGGCAGGGCTGGCCGCGGCGGCCACCAACAACAACCGCGTGGGCATTGCCGGCGCGGCCCCCGGCGCCAGGATCCAGCCGGTCCGTGTGCTGGGCAAGTGCACCTTCGGCTGGGTTTCGGACATCGCCGACGCCGTGTCCTGGGCTTCCGGAGCGACCGTTGCCGGTCAGCCGCGCAACCCCAATCCCTCCACCGTGATCAACATGTCCCTCAATTACCCGGGAAACTGCGGCAACACGCTGCAGGCCGCGATCAACACGGCCGTGGGCCGCAAGGTTCCCGTGGTGGTTGCCGCGGGTAACAGTGGCGTGAACGCCGCGGGCACCGCTCCGGCCAACTGCGCCAACACCATTGTGGTGGGCGCGGCCGGTCCCAACGGAGTTCCGGCCGGGTACTCGAACATCGGTGCGGTCGTTGATGTCCTGGCCCCCGGTGGCACAGCTCAGTACCCGTTGCTGTCCACCGTGAACAGCAGCGTGAGTACTCCCGGCGCTGGCACGTACGGCAATCAGTACGGCACGTCCATGGCAGCGCCGCTGGTGTCCGGCACCGTTGCGCTTATGAAGCAGGCCAACCCCGGGCTGACCCCGGCGCGGATCGAGCAGGTGCTCAAGTCCACCTCTACCGGTCCCCTGGGATCCCTGCAGATCAATCCCGCCGCGGCCGTTCGCGCCGTGGCCCTGACCGGGCAGGTGCAGTCCACGAACTTCGCCGCCAAGGGCGGGATCGGCACCAAGTGGCGCGCGACCGGCGGTGCCGCCAAATGGGGCAACCCCGTAATGAACGAGGCCAACGCCGCCAACGGTGGTCGCTACCAGGAGTTCGTGAAGAGCGGTCGCAAGACCACCATTTACTGGCACTCCTCCACCGGAGCCCAGATCGTGGAGAACCCCACGGCGATCGGTAAGCGCTTCATCAACAACGGCCGCGAACGCGGACTCGGCTTCCCCGCCAGCGACGAACGCCGCGTCTCCGGCGGCGCCTACCAGCTGTTCCGCAACGGCACCAAGCAGAACAAGGTGCTCTGGTCCTCCAACACGGGTGCTCATGCCGTTCAGGAAAACGGTGCCATCGGGCAGCGATGGAAGTCCGCGGGCATGGAGCGCGGCTGGGGTTGGCCCACCACCTCCGAGTACAGGGCCTCCAACGGAGAGGTGCAGCAGCGCTTCTCCAAGGGTTTCACCGCCCACTGGACCGCCAAGCGCGGGGTGTGGATCACGCGGTAACACCCGCAGCCGGTCATGCGTGACCCGGCCGATCGGGTGACGATTACCCCGCAGGGGCCGTTCCCATCAGGGAGCGGCCCCTGCGGCGTCTCAGAGTCTGGGAGCCCCTTCTACCCGCCGGCCGTGACATCTGAGGCCGAGAATCGTAAGTGTAAACATTTAGGGAAGAGGTTCGTCGCATACCGGCAGGTTTGGTCGCGAACATCTGCCGGAAATGTTTGCGGGGCACCGGAGGTGCGAACCTCTACCTCAGATGTCACTGTGTGCGCGAGAGGAGGGTCTCCGGGGGGCACGATTTACTGCTTCCCTCGGTACTAGGACAATGGCGCAACGTACTCATGGCGGAGATCGCTGACCTTGGCGATGTGATCAAAATTCCGGTCGGCAGCGAGCACAGTCGCGCTGTTCACAATCGCGTACCCCGCGATGAGGATGTCCAGGGAGCCAGCGGCACGCACAAGCCCCGAGTTCCAGAGAGCATTCTGGATATCCAACACGAGCGACTCGTCGGGAGCTTGTTCCAGCGGGAATCCAAGGGAAATCTGCTGACGGTAGCGTTTGTATTGCTCCGGTGTGCGAGCACTATGGCAGAATTCCAGCACCTGAGGCGGGCAGGTCACCAGAAGATCCGACGGCGTACGTTCAATCTCACGCAGCCGAGCTGTGATTTTCTGATCACCCGATGCCAACCTTGCCCACACCGAGTTGTCCACCAAGTAGTCGGTCACGACATCGCGCGCTCTGAACTGGGCACGTTGCTGGTGGGGGCGCCGAGTTCAGATTCAAGGTCCGTCAACTCAGCAATTCCATCGATCATCGCACCCTTCTGTTTCGACGCTATGAGACGGCGGAGAGCTAAATCGAGGACTGCGCGGTTCGACCTCTCGCCCGTGAGTGTTCTGGCTCGTTCAATGAGCCCAGGGTCCAAATCAACGCTTGTCATGGCCATGGTCCCACCCCCTTTGTTATATAACTCATTATATAACCGTGGAGATCCGGATGTACATGCTAGCCATCGCACCCGGACTACACGGGTCAGCGCGGTCGGGTTTCCCAGAACGCAACCGCACTGGCGGCGGCGACGTTGAGGGAGTCCACTCCGTGGCTCATGGGAATGACCACGTGACGATCCGCGTGATAGAGCGTGGCATCCCCGAGCCCCTGGCCCTCGGTACCGAGAATCAGGGCGAGCTTCTCGGGCTTCTCCGCGGCCAACTCGTCAATGGTCACAGCCTCCTCCGACAGAGCCAGTGCCGCCGTAAGGAAACCCGCGTCCTTGAGGACCTGTAGGTCCGCGGTCCAGTGCTCGAGGCGCACCCAGGGAACCTGGAACACGGTTCCCATCGACACCCGAACGGCCCGCCGATACAAGGGGTCGGCGCAGCGCGGGGTGACCAGAACGGCGTCGACGTCCAAGGCAGCGGCGGAACGGAAGATCGCGCCCACGTTGGTGTGGTCCACGATGTCTTCGAGAATGGCCACGCGCCGGGCCGAGTCCAGCACACCGGCCAAGGGCAGCGGAGCCGGGCGATGCATGGCGGCAATGGCCCCGCGGTGCAGGTGGAAACCGGTGATGTGTTCGAGCACCTCGTCCGAGCCGACGAACACCGGAACGTCGTAGGCGTCGAGGATCTCGCGCATGCCGTCAAGCCATTTCTCGGCCATGAAGAACGAGCGGGGCTGGTGGCCGGCGTCGAGGGCGCGGCGCAGCACCTTGGCGGATTCGGCCAGGTAGAGCCCGCGCTCGGGTTCGATCTTCCGGCGCAGGGCCACGTCCGTGAGGCTCGTGTAATCGGCCACGCGGGGATCTTTGGGATCGGTCAGGCGGACGATGCGCTCTTCAAAGGGGGTCTGTGTCATGGCCAATCTTCTAGAACAGCTGGGAGACCATGTTGACGAGCGCCACCACGCCCAGGATCACGATCACCGTACGCAGCGCAATGGGCGAGAGCCGCTTGCCGATCTTGGCGCCCAGCCACGAACCGAGAGTGGAGCTCAGGGCAATGAACAGCACAACCCACCAGTTGATCCGGTCGAAGGCCAGGAGGATGTAGGACAGCGCCGCCACAATGTTGACCGCGGCCACGAGCACGTTCTTCACCGCGTTGGCCGCCTGCATGGACGCGAGCAGGAACACGCCCAGGATGCCCACGAGCAGCACGCCCTGGGCCGCCACGAAATACCCGCCGTAAATGCCGGCGAAGAACACCAGGAAGTACAGGGCCAGTGGTTGCTTGGCACGGTCGGGGTCCACTTCCCCGCCACTGGTTTCGGTGTCCGCGGCGGCGGCCTCTTGCTGGGCCTTACGACGCCGCACCAGGGCTTGCAAGCGCGGCTGGAAGATCACGAACAGCAGCGCCACCACGATGAGGATGGGAGCTGCCACGCCGAAGACTTCCTCGGGAAGGGTCAGCAGCAACGAAGCGCCGATCACACCGCCCAGCAGGGAGCACGGAATCAGCTTCTTGAGGGTGTGCTTCACTCCCCCGAGTTCGCTGCGATAACTCCACGCGCCCGTCAGGTTGCCGGCGATCAAACCCATCGCGTTGGACATGGACGCCGTCACGGGTGGCACACCCATGGTCACCAGAACCGGGAAGGTCACCAGCGTGCCGGAGCCCACGATCGTGTTGATCAGACCGGCCCACACACCGGCCACCAGGATCAGGGCGACCTGCCACCACTCGAAGGGAATGGTTCCGGATTCTCCGAACAGCTGCATGGGGGCTGCCGCGGACAGGGAGAGGTTCAGCACCGTGAGACTCGATTACCGCGCGAATGCGGCGTAACGGTCGCCGACCTTCACGAGCTTCAATGGAACGTTGAAGGTCTCGGACAGGTTCTTCTGGGTCATGACCTGCGCGACCGGCCCGGCGGCAACCACCTTGCCCTCGCGCAGCAACATGGCGTGGGTGAAGCCGTCCGGGACTTCCTCGAGGTGGTGGGTGACCATCACGACGGCCGGTGACGCAGGGTCCTTGGCGAGCTCGTCCAAACGGGCCACAAGCTTTTCGCGACCGCCCACGTCCAATCCGGCGGCCGGTTCGTCCAGCAACAACAGTTCGGGGTCGGTCATCAGGGCGCGGGCAATCAGAACTCGTTTGCGTTCACCCTCGGACAGGGTGCCGAAGCGTCGCTCGGCGAGATCGTCCAGGCCCCAGGCCTCGAGTAGTTCCACGGCGCGAGCGTCGTCGAACTCGTCGTACTCTTCACGCCAGCGACCGGTCACACCGTAGGCGGCGGTGACGATCACATTACGGACGGTTTCCGCGTGCGGGATCTGGGTGGCCAGGGTGGCGGAGCTGACGCCGATGCGCGGGCGCAGCTCGAACACGTCCACCGCGCCCAGAATTTCGTCCAGAATGTCCACCATGCCGGTCGTGGGGTGCAGTCGGGCGGCGGCAATGGACAACAGCGTGGATTTACCGGCGCCGTTGGGGCCGAGAATGACCCAGCGTTCACCGTCTTGAACGGTCCAGTTCACCGAATCCAACAGGGTTTTCTCGCCGCGGACGACACTGACGTCCACCAGTTCCAGGACAGCACTCATGGACGCAACTCTAACGTGAGCGGGAGGTGACAAGCAGTCGGGCACACCGGGAACACAGCCACGACCGGTTACAGATCCACGAAGAAGCGCAGCGCGTCCAAATTGGGGATGTTCAGTTGCGTATCGGTCACCTCGCGCAGAGCGGGTTTCGCCCGGTAGGCCACGGACAAACCCGCGGCGCGACACATGTCGATGTCGTTGGCGCCATCACCCACGGCAATCACGTTTTCCGGAGCGACGTCGATTTCTTCCGCCCACTGCCTCAACAAACGGGCCTTGGCCTCGCGGTCCACCACGGGACCGGCCACGCGGCCGGTCAGCACGCCGCCCTCGATTTCCAGGGTGTTGGCCGCAGCCCTGGTGAGACCCAAGTTCTGTGCCAAAGGGTCCAGGATCTGGTTGAAGCCGCCGGAGACCGCCGCGACGGCGTGACCGGACCCCAGCAGGGTCTTCACCAGAACCGTGGCCCCCGGGGACAAGCGCACGGACGCCGAGACCTCATGAATGACCGAAACCGGCAGATCCTTCAAAACGCTCACGCGGTCGCGCAGCGACTGCTCGAAATCGATGTCCCCGCGCATGGCCCGCTCGGTGACCGCGGCGACCTCCGCTTCGAGCCCCGCATGAGCGGCCAGCATTTCAATGACCTCTTGGCGGATGAGCGTGGAATCCACGTCCGTGACCACCAACTTGCGCACGGAGTTGTCGAACCAGCGTGCATCAATGACGTTGAGGTCCACACCGGGCAGCATCTGTTCGAGACGATTCGGCTGCAATGCCTCACGCAGCGCCTCCGGGGACGGGGCCTCCACATGCACGGTGAGGGCGTTGTATCCCTCCACGTCCGTGGCCTGGCCGCCGGACGCGGAATCCGTCACGCGCACCCAGTTGTGCGAGTCAACCACGCCGCCGGAACGTTCGATCCGTTCCAGCACGGACTCGGTGGCTCCGTCCTCGGGTGACACGGCGAACGCAACGACAATCAGCTTTTGGGGCATGAGATGCAGTCTATCCTCGCGGGGTAAGGGCCTAAAATTACCCGTCCGTAGCTGCTTCCATTTTGCGGTGCTTGCCGGGCGTTCCGATGCGGGAGGGCCACCAGGACTTGGGGCCGATGTCCAATGCCAGGGCCGGGACCAACAGCGAGCGGACAATTACGGTGTCCATCAGCACACCAATGGCCACCACAACGGCCAACTGCACCAAGAACAGAATGGGCAGCACGGCCAGGGCCGCGAACGTTGCCGCGAGTACCACGCCCGCCGCGGTGATCACACCGCCGGTGGTCACCAGCCCGACCAGAACACCCTTGCGGTGGCCGATCTGCACCACTTCTTCCCGCACGCGGCTCATCAGGAAGATGTTGTAGTCGATGCCCAGTGCAACCAGGAACACGAACCCGAACAGCGGCACCGTGGGGTCGGCCTGGTTGATGTCGAACAGGACAAAAATTCCGGTCGCCACACCCAGTGCGGACAAGTAGGACACCACCGTGGTGACCACCAGGAGCAACGGCATGAGGAAGCTGCGCAGCAGCACGATCAGGATCAACAGGATCACGGCCAACACGATGGGGATGATCAGTGCGCGGTCGCGTTCGGCAGCCGCAATGGTGTCCACCTGCACGGCAGTGGTGCCGCCCACCAGCGCAGTGGGGTCCACGCCGGCGAGATCGTTGCGCAGGCGCTGAACGGTTTCCTGTGCCGCGGCCGAGTCCGTGTTGTCCGCCAGGGTGGCCTGGATCAGTACCTGACCGCCGTCCACGGTCGGCTGGGCATTGGCCAGCGGGCCGGCTTGGGGCGCGGGGTACGGCAGGGTGCCGCTCGGTGAGTCCTGGGCGTTGAACGCAACGGAGGCCACGCCGTCGTCGTCCGCGAGCTGCTCGGCCACGTCCTGGGCCTTGTCCTCGGAGGCGAGTACGTAGGCGGGGTCGCCGGCGCCGCCCGGGAAGTGCCGATCGATGATGGCCAGCCCGTCGCGGGCCTCGGACTCCCCCAGCACGAATTCGGACTCGGGGACGCCGCCGGCGTCCAGCTGCGACGCACCCACCGCGGCGATGCCCAGGGCAACCGCGCACACGATCCACACGGTGCGGGACTTGTGGTCGACCAAACGGGCGACGGCGGGCCACAGGCCTTTCGCGTGCTCAAGGTCGTCGGCTTGCTGGTGTGCCTCGGGCACGTTTTCCACCTTGGGCATGCGCGGCCACATGGCCACGCGGCCGAAAATGGCCAACAATGCGGGCAAAAGCGTGAGGCCCGCGAGGATCGCGAAGACCACGCCGATAGCGGTCACCGGACCCAGCGCGCGGTTGGATTCGAGCATCGAGAGCAGCAGGCACAGCAAACCGGCGATCACGGTGGTGCCGGAGGCCAGGACCGCGGGGAACGTCCCCTTCCAAGCCACACGGGTAGCGCGCCAGCGGGATTCGGTGTGATGCAGGGCCTCGCGGAATCGAGCGGTGTACAGCAAGCCGTAGTCCGTGGCTGCGCCGATCACAATGATCGAGAGAATGCCCTGGGTTTGGCCGCTCAGGGTGATGAACTCCTCCTTGGCCATCCAGTACACGGTGAGGATGGCACCGCACAGGGCCGCCAAGGACGTGAGCAGCACCAGGATGGGCAGGATGGGTGAGCGGTAGACCAGAACCAGGATCACCAGGACCGCAACCAAGGCAACCAGCAGGAGCAGCCCGTCAATACCCGCGAACGCTCCACTGAGGTCTGCTACCAGGCCCGCGGGACCGGTGACGGCCACGGTGAGGCCTTCCACGGCGCGATCATCCAGTTCGGTCCGGATTTCCTCCACGACCGTAGCCGTGTCCGATTCCGCGTCCACCAGGGCAATGATTTCCACGGCCTGGCCGTCCTCGGACGGGATGGGCGGGGACACCTGGGTGACCTGGTCGATGCCGGTCAGCCCCTGGGTGGCCTCAGCCACGTCACGCAGTTGGGCGTCCGAAATCTGGCCCTCGGATTCGGCCACGATGATGGCGGGGATACCTTCCGAGTCACTGAAATCACCGATCCGGTCCTGAACCTCGGTGGCCTGCGCGTCAACGGGAAGGAAGTCCGCCTGCGAGTTGCTGACCACATCGGAGATCTTGCCGAAGATCGGGCCACCAACACCCATGACACCCAGCCACGCCAGAACCAGCACAATGGGAACGATCCAACGAACGGCGCCGGGCTTCTTGCCGCTACGCGACTGCGTCTGTGGGGACCGGGTATCAGTGGAGGGCATGATTCACCTGTCATCTGATGCCACTGGGCGCCCCGTTCCGGGGAGGCGGGCGCTCGGCACCGTGGGCTTACGCGCCACGAATGCGGCGTCCACCTGGGAGTCTATGGGGACGGCGCCCTGCTCAGCGAGGATGAGATGAGTAAATCAACCTTTCGGTTGATCGGTTCAAAGCCTCCATGCGCGCTCGTGGCGATCGGCGGGTACTGGTTGTCCAACGTGGCGGTGGGGTTGGTCATGTTGATCATCTGGTACCCGGCGGCGTGGGTTTTCGGGCCGATCGTCGGCACCACGATCATCGCCGGCGGGCTCAAATCCATGGCCCACGCCCGCGCCATGGATGCTCAGCGCGGAGGGAATCCCGGCGGCACAGCGAGCCCTCCGGGTTGATAGCTGTCTGACGCAATGACGTTGTCGACACGACTCGAGGCGCGTGGGCACGCTCGAGGGGGCGAGCGGCGTCGTCGACCCGCAAATCGCGTAGATCGTCGGCGGGGCAATGGTCAACGGCCATCCTCTTCACCACCGCCCGTGCACGGTCAGTCCTGTTCTTCTCGCTTCTTGGCCAGCCGGCGCCGCACGTACTCCCTGCGGGTGTAGGTGGCCTCGCTGATAGCACTTTCGCTGTCGAAGTTGAGGCCCAGGGCCCCTCCCATCATTCCCAGAGCCGAAGCCAGCCAGGCGATATCCATGTAATTCGTGAAATTGACCGAATGCCCCACGTCACCGGCTAAGTATTCCGCGTCCACCACGGCAAGCGTGACGGCGAGCAGCATTGCCCAAATCACCAGGTACATCACGGCAATCCCCACGCCCACGGTAATCACGGTCGCGGCGTTGTCGAGCCCACTCCGCATCTGGTCATACGCACCCTTAAGGGGGTTCCACAATCCATTGTGGCCAATGAGCCAAATACTGAACGCGGTGACCACGAAAACACTGATCATGGCCATGCGTTGCGTGGACAGCGCGTCAGACATGTTCCAGATGGAGGCATAAAAAATGCCGAAACCGCCGGTGGCCACCGCCGCTGCCATACAACTGGACAGGGCCGGCAAGAGTCTCAGGGGGCGATTACAACGAACCATGCCCGCGAGCAATTTGGGTCGACTCATGGGGCCGGTGAGCACCACGTCATAGTGGTTCCGATCATTCTCGTGCTGGATCCGCCGCCACCTTCTATGGCCCAAGACGCCCGGGCTTGGGTCCGCGCTCGAGCCCCCTAAAGCATCCTTTTGCATGGACCTTACGAGCCTGGTCAGTACGCGCCGAGTCCTGGACCTAATCCCGACGGCGCCGAAGGCTGGCAGGGAGACCAAGGCCGTGCCGCCCGTAGCGTCCACCTCGCACACCAATGAATTGTTGTTCAGAGAACGGGGCAGATCGGTGAGGTACACGATGTAGTCCCATTCATGATCGCGTTTCAAACCGGGAGCGTGTTTCAGAAGCGGGATTTCGTTCTCTGCGGTCAACGGAAAAGTCTCGGGACTGACATCCACTCGCCACTCAACGGGCTCAGACCCGCTGATTCGGTTCAGATCACGCTCCACGTAGCTGGCTACGGACCTGGCAACCACCTCGGGAAGACCTGGGTCGGCCATGAGGCCGATGGTCAAAATCTGCTGAGCCATGGAATCAGTATGGGCGAATTACCACTCGACATGTAAACCACCGTCTCACCTGGCTATTTGATGGTTCTGGTGCCCTCGACAAAGCGGGTCAGCTCCGCAGCCAGTAGCTCCGGCCGGTCCATGGGCACCACCGTGTAGCTGTTGTCGACTTCCACGAGGTGTGCTTGCGGGAAGAGCGCAGCCAACCGAGGCCCATGTTCCCGTGGCATCAATCGATCCTCCGTGGCCCAGACGATCAGAACCGGGCGGTCAAAAGCCGGCAATCTGTCCGCGAGCGCGGAAAGCTCTGCCCGCGAGGGCGTGGACAGTGCAAAGCACCGCAAGTCGCGACGAACTCTGGAACCATGCTGGGCGGGTCCAAACCATCCGTCCATGACGTCCTTGGGGATCGGGCTTTTGATCATCCACCCCCAACCGCCTGGCGCGCGGCGGAACCAGCGGAATCGCTGCATGTGCATGGCCAGCCAGAGAAATGCGGGGACTCGAGCGCTGGTGGCAATCATTTTCCCGGGACGCCCCGGTGGAAAGTTGTCGAAGGCTTCACAGGCAACGAGGACCGCCGCGGCAACCCGATCTTTAGGGCCGTCGGCCAGAAGAAACTGAGCTCCGCCCCAGTCATTGAGCACCAGGGTGACATCATGCAGATCAAGTGCTTCCAACAATTCACCCACCATGGCGGCGACCCCGTGGTGGGTAACCAGTTCGGGTCGATCCATGGCCCGGCGGTGGCTGCCGAGGGGCAGAGTTGGTGTGATGCCGCGAAAGTTGGGCGGCAGGCGGTTTAATACCGGCGTCCAGACTGTGCCATCCATATTGACGCCATGCAGAAGCACTAGAACCGGGCCATCTCCACCTGTGTCCCCGTACTCGATCAGTCCGGCAGTCACTCGCACAGTTTCCATGACGCCCCCCGTACCATGTTCCGCTTGGTACACAGGGTACGCCGCCCCTGCCGGCGCAGTCCTGCCCGTGCCACTAGAACCCGTTCACACACTTGGTGCGCCGTTAGGACCCTTTCGCAAGTGGCCAAGGGCTCTAACGGCACCTGGGGTGTCAAACCGGGCGGGGAGCCGGCCTCCCATGCGATCAGACTTGTCGTGGCCGCGGGGGCACCAGGCCGTCTGATTCGTAGCGATCGAACAGTTCGAGGAATGCCCGTTCGGTGCTGACGTAGGTGCCGAACCCCGCAAGGCGGCTCTTGGCCATGTCGGCAACGACCTCGACCTCGACGCCCAGATCGCCGTCGGTGTGCCAGAACGACGCGACACGATCGAGGCGGTTTTCCGCCAGGTCGTATTTGCTGGCGATCTCGACCCAGAGCTGCTCCTTCCCGGCCATCTGCTCGACCAACGGACGTGGCTCGGAACCGGGGGCCTCCCAGTCGACGCCGAGAGCATCGGCGAGGCGGGGCCACAGCCACCGCCAGCGGAACACTTCGCCATTGGTCACGTTCCACGCCTCGTTACCGATGCCGGGAGTCGTGGCTGCCCAGATCATTTGATCCGCAACGACCCGCGAGTCGGAGAAGTCGGTGAGGCAGTTCCACACCAGCTCCGTGCCGGGGAAGACCAGCGGGGTGCCCGTCTCGCGGGCAATTGCCCCGTGCACGGCAAGGGTGAGGGCGAAGTTCATTGCGTTACCCACGGCGTGTCCGGTCACCGTGTGTGCCCGGTGCACGCTCCAGGTGAAGTCATCGCGCTCGGCGGCCGTGAACAACTCGTCCTCCTGCGCATAGTAGAAGTTCGGCGTATCCAGCCGCTCGGACTCTTCCCGGAACGGCGTCTCGCTCATCTCACCGGTCCCGTATGCCTCGAACGGACCCATGTAATGCTTCAACCCGGTCATCAGCGCGGCGTGCTTCACCGATCCAGCCGGGGAAAGCGCGTTGAAAAGGTTGCGCACCATCGCACCATTGACACGAATGTTCTCGGCCTCGTTCTCCTGCGGTGACCACGCGGTGAAGAAGACGTGCGTGGGTCGGAGGTCTTTCAGTGCCTGAGCTACGCTGTCCGCGTCCTGCAGGTCCGCCAGCACGGGACGCACACCCGCCGGCAGTTCGTGGGCCGAGCGCGACAGCCCATAGACGTCCCAATCCCCGCGAATCGCAAGCTGACGCGTGATCTGAGAACCGACGATGCCGTTGACACCGACGATGAGCGCGGTCGAGCGATAGTTTTCCATGTGTCATCCTCCAGACAAATCGACGAAGCCTCGCCCACCGACGGCCGGGCCAAGCTGGTACCCAGTCTCGACGCCGTTCACGGTGCCAGCCAGTCACCCGTTGATCGTGCGACCGGGGTTCGTACCACTGTCAGGGATACGTTAGAAACAACGGACCTGCGTACCTTGGTTGCATGAGCAGCACACCCCAGTCAGGCGGCCTCGGTGAGTTCTTGAAGTCTCGTCGCAATGCAGTGACCCCGGGCGTGGCCGGTATTTCCAACTGGGGCAAACGCCGCCGGGTGCCCGGGTTGCGCCGTGAAGAGGTCGCTCAGCTCGCCGGGGTCTCCGTGGCCTACTACGTCCGCCTCGAACAGGGCCAGGCACACAACGCCTCGGACGAGGTACTCTTTTCAATTGCCCGCGCCCTGTGCTTATCGCAGACCGAGACCGAGCATTTGCTCGACCTCGCCAAGCCCTCCACGATGAAAGCACCACCGCGCATTCGCCCGGAGCAGGCTCACCCGCTCTCGCTGACGATGCTGGAATCTCTCGGAACTCAGCCGGCGGTGCTCCTGGGTCGGCGCAACGACGCCCTCGCCTGGACCCCGACGGGGCACCTGCTGCTGGCCCCGCATCTGCCATTCGATACCAGCGATCCTCGGACCCGGCCATCGTTGCCGAGGCTGCTGTTCCTCGACCCGCAAGTGCGAGACGTCCACCCGGATTGGGAGGCCGAGGCCCGCACCTACGTCGCCTACCTTCGACTGATCAGCGACAAGTACCCCAATGACTCCCGACTGGCCGAGCTCATCGGTGAATTGTGTATGAAGAATGCCGACTTCGCCGCGCTCTGGGCATCCGGTCACGTGGCGGAGTGCACCGGGGGAACCAAACATTTCCAGCACCCGCTAGTGGGCGCATTGACCGTCAATTTTCAGGTCTGGCTCCAAGCCGACACCCCGGATCATCGGCTCGAGGTCTACACGCCCGCCGATGGGCCCTCCGCCGACGCCCTCGCCCTGTTGACCACGCTCACGCATGAGAAGCGGGAATCCTTCGCCGAGCGGAGTGGGCGTAGCTGAGCGCCGCGGCCCGAGACAACAACGTCACGCCCTCTTACACTTAGCCTTGATCCACCGATGAGGGCGTCGGTGCTGGGCCGTAATTAAAGACGAGATGCCCGTCTGACCGGGAAGAATGGGACTTGTT